>JBFIJS010000001.1:0-32937 GCA_041600595.1 Saprospiraceae bacterium
CTCCTTTGATAAGAATAATTAATTTGGTTAGGGTTTTTTGGTTTATGGTTTTTCGAAAGTTAACCATGAACCATAAATCGAACGACTCTTTCCAAAAACACTGTGAGGTGATGAAATCAGGCAGCCATGCCCTCTTGTCTCGGGGGTGGGGAATCAGGGATAAATTGCGCTCTGGCGTAGCTAATCTCCCCGTGAAGGTTCGAGTCCTTCTCTCACAGCCCAAAGGGGTAGTCGCTAGGCTACCCCTTTTCTTTTGTCCGGAACCAACCGTCCTTGCCCAAACCTGCTCCTTGATGTGATAACCGCTTGATTTAACGCCCATTAAAAATGAAATAAGCGTGTACAAATCACCACAATCACCGTATCTTTGCGCCCCTATGAAAAAAAAGTTCGTTTTCCCATCCTTTATCATTGCTATTTTCCTACTGCTCGGCAGTTGTAAATCTGAGTTTGAAAAAATCAGAGCCAGCGGTGATACAGCGTTGATCCACAAAAAAGCGTTTGAGCTGTACGAACAGGAAGAGTATTTACGGGCACAAACCTTGTTCGAGTTGATTATTCCGGCTTACCGGGGTCGCCCGGAATTGGAGAAGGTTTACTTCACCTATGCATACACCTATTATTATCTAAATAAATTCATCCTGGCTAATTATTACTTCCGGACTTTTGCTTCAACATTTCCAACCAGCAGCTACAAAGAGGAGGCAGAGTTTATGGTGGGTTATGCCAGCTACCGGTTGTCGCCTTCTTACCGGCTGGACCAAACCTATTCCAGTAAAGCGATACAGGAGTTTGAAACGTTTGTCAATAACTATCCAAATAGCGAACGGGTGAAAGAGTGCAACCGCCTCATCGATGAGTTGCGATTAAAACTGGAGCATAAAACTTTTAATGAGGGCAAATTGTATTATGATCTTCGGCAGTACCAGGCAGCAATCGTCGTTTTTGAAAACTTGTTAAAAGATTTTCCGGAAACCAACAATGCCGAGCAGGTACGTTTCCTGATTGCCAAATCGTCTTATGATTTAGCATTCAACAGCGTTTTTACCAAACAGGAAGAGCGTTACCGGGAAACGGTTGGGTATGCCCAGGACTACCTGTCGAAGTTTTCCGACAGTAAAAACATAAACGAAGTTCAATCCATTTATAATAATTCAGTAAAAAAGCTAAAATCACTGACCAATGGCAGATATCAAGACCAAAGCGCAGGGGCTGGATCCTAATTTGCGGGCAAGAGATGTAAAGGCTCTCGCCGCTAAAACAGGTAACATTTACGAAACCCTTGCCATCATTACCAAGCGTTCCCGGCAACTGGCGATCGATCTCAAGCATGAACTCCATGGTAAACTGGAGGAATTCGCAGTCACTTCCGATACCATCGAAGAAATTACGGAAAACAAAGAGCAGATCGAAATTTCCAAGTTCTACGAAAAGTTACCTAACCCGACCGTTATCGCAACGGAGGATTTTGTCAATGATGAAATCCATTATCATTACAACGACAACCGCCGCAACAATAACCGTCGGTAGTAAACGATAAGTAGCAGGTAATCAGCTCTGAAAAGTTGCCTGCTACTTATTGCCAATTATTATGCAAGGCAAAAAAATCCTGCTTGCCATCTCAGGTAGCATTGCCGCATACAAAGCTGCTTATCTGGTTCGGGAATTCATTAAATCCGGGGCAGAAGTACAGGTTTTGATGACTCCCGCCGCTACCGCTTTCATTTCTCCCTTAACGCTTTCCACTTTATCAAAGAAGACCGTTGTCACGGAGGTTGTGTCCGAAGAAGCCTGGAACAATCATGTTGAAATGGGCCTTTGGGCCGATGCCATGGTCGTTGCCCCGGCGACTGCCAATACGCTGGCCAAACTGGCCAACGGGGTTTGCGACAACATCATATCGGCGGTTTATCTGTCGGCTCGCTGTCCGGTTTTTTTCGCCCCGGCTATGGATCTGGATATGTGGAAGCATGGGGCAACTTTGCGGAATGTGGCCTTGTTAAAATCCTACGGTGGGCACTTTATCCCCGTTGGTCATGGAGAGCTGGCAAGTGGCCTGATCGGGGAGGGGAGAATGGCCGAACCCCACGAAATTGTTTCTTTTCTGGAAAATCATTTCCAGGAAAAACAAAGTTTCCAGGGGAAAAAGGTCCTGATAACCGCCGGGCCTACCTATGAACCGCTCGACCCGGTTAGATTTATTGGCAACCGTTCGTCCGGGAAAATGGGGGTGGCGCTCGCCATGTCGATGATCCGTAAAGGGGCAGTGGTTAAATTGGTGCTGGGACCCTCAAAATTGACCCCTGCAGGTGAAAACCTGGACACCGTGCGGGTGCAAACAGCGCAGGAAATGTATGAAGCGGCGCAGAAAATTTTCCCTGAAGTGGATATTGCCATTTTCGCCGCGGCCGTCGCTGATTACAGGCCCAAATACGTTGCCGGAGAAAAGATCAAGAAAAAAGGGGAAGAAATGAATCTGGAACTTGAAAAGACTCCGGACATTGCCGCAACCCTGGGTCAGATGAAAAAGAGAGGCCAACTAACCGTTGGTTTCGCACTGGAAACCAACGATGAAAAGGCCAATGCGACCGGTAAAATGGAAAGGAAAAACTTTGACATGGTTGTCCTCAATTCGCTGCGGGATGAAGGAGCCGGGTTCAACTTTGATACAAACAAGGTCACTATTCTTAAAAAGGGCAATATTCAAAAAGAATTTAAGTTAAAACCAAAAGAGGAAGTGGCAGAGGATATTGTGGCCGAGATCTTACTTATGTATAATAATCAATGAAATTATGAAAAAGTGGTTTTTACCTATTTTGGTTAGCTTGTTTGTTATCAAGGCAGGCGCTCAGGAATTGGAAGTATCTGTACAAATATTGACCCCGATGCTACAAACGGTTGACCCCAAGGTTTTTGAGACTTTGCGGCAAACGATGGAGGAGTTTATGAATAACCAAAAATGGACTGAGGATCAGTTCGAACAGGAAGAGCGAATTCGCCTGGATATGATCATGACTATAACCTCCGAAATAGATCCTAATACGTTTGAGGCTGAAATACAGCTGCAGTCAACACGACCAGTTTTTGGCAGCACTTATGAAACCCCGCTGTTTAAGCACCTCGACAAGGGGATTACCTTTTCCTATCAACAATTTCAGCCCCTGGAGTATAGCCAAACCGCCTATATCAACGAGTTGTCCTCTGTTTTGGCCTATTATGCCTATGTGGTGTTGGGCCTGGATTACGACTCTTTTGCACCTTTTGGTGGAGAGGCGCATTTTCAAAGAGCTCAGGACATCATCAATCAGGTGCCGCCCGGTGTTGCCAGTAGTGTAAAAGGCTGGCGGTCTGTTGACGGTAACCGTAACCGGTACTGGTTGATTGAAAATATGTTGAGCCCCCGAATTCGTACGTTCCGGCAAGCGTTTTATGATTATCACCGGCAGGGCCTGGATGCGATGCACGAAAATTCTGTGACAGCCAGGGCTATTATGACAGAAGCACTATCATCGTTGTTGTCGGTCAATCAAAACTATCCGAACTCCATGATTATGCAGGTTTTTACTAATACCAAAGCAGATGAAGTTATTGAGATTTACAAAGGTGCCTTTCCGGATGAAAAAAGTGAGATCATAAAGGTCATGGTGAAGGTTGACCCCTCCAAAGCCTCAACGTACAGACAACAGATTGGCAGATAAGAGCGATGCTGTAAAAGCTTTGTAAAAGCTGTAAGAATGCGGACAAATGACCTTTGTCCGCATTTTTTTTTGTGCCGGCAGAACTATACTTAAAAGGAAGTGGTTTGAGATTCTGCTATTTTATAAATCACTGAAGTCAAGTATGTGCCGAGGTAAAAAAGATTTGGTTTTTTCCAAATTTGACCTTTTGGAAATGGTATAAAAATGACCCGGGTGATTGGATTCCCTGCATTTTGCACAAAAAAACTAAGAAAGTAGGCAGGTCAATTTGGAACCAAAGTATTTCACGAACACCTGGTACTTTTAGTCATGATCCAACAATATTATCATGGTCTTTAAAGCCTTTAAACTATACCGAAAATCCGTCTCTGGGTTTTCCCCCGAAATATGGCTGCTGTCATTAGTCACCTTTATCAATCGTAGCGGTACGATGGTCATCCCATTTTTGAGTGTTTATATGACCATTGAGCTTGGGTTTTCCATAGTTGAGGCAGGATGGGTGTTGTTCTGCTTCGGGATTGGTTCCTTGGCAGGGTCTTACATTGGAGGCTACCTGACCGACAAACTGGGGTACTACTGGGTCATGTTTTGGTCGCTGTTTGGCGGTGGTCTGATGTTTATACTGCTGGGGCAGGTTGGGACGATAGTGATGATGGGCACCATTGTTTTCCTGACGAGCATGATTGCGGATGCGTTAAGGCCTGCGGTTATGACGGCCATCGCCGCATACAGCAAACCCGAAAACCGGACACGGGCATTTTCATTGATCAGGATGGCTATCAACTTTGGTTGGGCGATGGGGCCGGCGTTTGGCGGTTGGCTGGTTAGTTATAAAGGATACTGGACACTTTTCTGGGCAGACGGGCTGACTTGCGTATTGGCCTCGTTGATGTTTGTTTTTTTTATGAAGGAGAAAAAAGTGGAAAAGAAAGCAGAGGTACAGGTCGTTCTAGGGCTTTCCAGTTCTCCATACAAAGACAGGGTGTACCTTTTTTTTCTGTTGCTTACCCTCATCGGAGCCATCGTTTTTATGCAGTTCCTCTATACCTTGCCTGTTTTTTACAAAGAGAAAATGGGGTTTTCAGAATTGATGATCGGTAATATGCTGGCCATGAATGGCCTCCTGATCGCTTTCGTAGAGATGCCATTGGTTTATACGCTGGAGCGTAAACTAAAGGCGATTGACAGTATTTGGGTCGGGGCATTGATGTACGGCATTGCCTATGCCATGCTCAACTTGACGGTCGGGTCGAGCCTGTTGCTGGCCGTTCTGTCGATGGTCATATTGTCTTTCGGTGAAATACTCAATATGCCCTTTACCAATACTTACGCTATTGGCCGTGCCTCCGAAAACAACAGGGGGGCTTATATGGGACTATTTACAATGACATTCTCTTTGGCACATATTATCGGGCCTCCTTTAGGCACTCAAACCGTCCACTACTTTGGCTTTGAAACATTGTGGAACCTCATGGGGGCGATGAGCCTGGTTTCGGTTGCAGGTTTTTTATATCTGAAAAAAAGAACAGCCAAGGGCGCCCCTCCGGCCAAAGCAATGGATCTGGGGGTGGCTCAATAATCTCTCTTTCTGCAGAAAATATGGTAAAAAAGGTGGTTGAGGAACCTGGTTTCTGTGCTAAGGTGTTTTGCCAGGCCCGGATAGAAAAACAAGTGCTGACCGTATTTCATGACTGATTCTTCGGTTTGATATTGTCGGGACCGGTGGTTTTAAAGTGAAACGATTATCCGGATGGGATCGAAATAGTCATTGCGGGAAAAAATGTACTTTTGTTCGCCTTACCGGAAAAGTAAACTTCACCTTTTTGGAAGGTGGCAGGCGGTTCAGACAAAGAAAAAGAGTTGAACATTAAAATATGAAGAACAGGACAAAAGTAGGGGTCGTTGGGGCCGGAAGTTTCGGTTCGGCTATAGCCAATTTGCTGTCTTACAACGTTGACGTATTGATTTACGGAAGACAGGAAGAGTTTGTACAGTCGGTTAATAAAGCCCATATCCATCCGGGGCTGAATCTGAAAATGGCGGAGAATGTAACGGCGACCCGTGACTTGCAGGAAGTGGCTGAGAGTTGTAATCTGATTTTCCCTATCATTCCTTCCGACAGCTTTCGTGAGGTCATCCGACAGTTGTCTCCGTTTTTGCATCCTTATCATTTAATGATTCATGGCACCAAGGGTTTTGATTTGGGCAACTTGTCTGAAGAGGATTTACAAAAAGGCAAAATAACCCGCAACAGTGTGAGTACGATGAGTGAAGTGATTCGCCAAGAGACTGTTGTGGCAAGGGTTGGGTGTCTTTCCGGTCCGAACCTCGCCAATGAAATCAATGAGGGACAGCCAACTGCGACCGTTATCGGAAGTAAATTTGAAGAAGTTGTTGAGCAGGGAAAAAAGGTGCTTAGTAGCCGGCATTTTCAAGTGTTTGGCACTTATGAAATACTTGGGGCAGAACTGGCCGGAGCTTTGAAAAATATCATTGCCATTGGGAGTGGGGTACTGGGCGGATTGGGTCTGGGAAAGAACATCCAGGCGTTACTGATCACGAGGGGGTTGATGGAGATGATTTATTTCGGCAAGGCACTTGGTGCTTCGCCAAAGCCGTTTGTCGGCACTGCTGGCATCGGAGATCTTGTTTGCACGGCTACCAGCAATAACAGCCGTAATTATACGCTGGGATATCAAATGGGGCAGGGGAGAACGGTAGAAGATATTCTGGCCAGTATGCCGGAGGTGGCAGAGGGGGTTAGAACCCTCAAAATTGCGAAGCATTTGGCCGATCACCTGAAGTTGCATGTTCCGATCACGCAGATGCTCTATAAGGCTGTCTATGAAGCGTATGATATGCGGCAGGCCATTGAGTACTTGATGCGCTATCCCTACTACGTTGACGTGGATTTTATTTAATTGACAAAGAAAAGCAACATGCAGTGCCGCCCGGCGTAAGAGTAAGGCCAAAAAAAAAGTCATGCTAAGTAGCATGACTTTTAAATAATCCCATGAACATATCCAAAAACGAATTCTTAAGAGGAAATTGATCTGAACATTTCTGATTTACAATTTCCCTTGTATTTTTGCATCAGCCTATTTCTTTTTGCGAAAGATAATTTTTTAATCCCATGAAATAATTGTTAGCGAAATTCTGTGTTAGAGTTAGTATCCCATGAACTAATTTTTTAAAGTCGATCTCTTTTGATCGGCTTTTTTTGTTAGGCTGATGCGTATCTTTATTCAAATGGTTTTTAAAAAGTTAGTAATACCCCCTCAATCAGAGGGAGGGGGCTTACTACCAACAAATTATAATCCCATGAACATATTCTATCAAGTGGTTTGAATCATGGTTTTAAAAAAGCAGCCCGTCCCGACGCAGTCGGGACGACTGGCTATTAACAAATTATAATCCCATGAACATTTTCAAACCGTGGCCGATTCTTTTAATCGGCGTTTTTTACTCTCATCTCTTCTGCCATCTTTCTTCGTTTTTCAATCATCTCTTGTGTTAATCACTAATCACGATACAAATGTGCAACGATAATTTGCCAAGACCAAGGACAAAAATAGGGCTTTGTGAAATATTTTTATAATATCGACAGGAGGGCATGAAACAATTAAGTATTTGAAAATCAATTGTTTATGTTTTTTAATGATTTTTATTTAAGCTGGTTTTTGTGAAAAAAAATATGTCAAATCTTTTAAAATAGGCTGATTTTTTTTTTGAAAAAAAAATTAAAAAGGTTGAAAAAACCTGAATTCGACAACATTGGTGGCCAGGAAAGAGCATCGAACATCATAAAAGCCCAACTTCCCTGGTCCTGGTAAGGCCATTTTCATCCACTGCATTGTAAATGAGGGTAACTGGGGAATGGAAGTCGCTCGGGTCGGGTACGCTGAGCGGATCGGGCGGTAAGCCTGCTGCTTCATTTATCAGAAGTGTGGTAAGGGAGATTTTTTTCTGAAAACCATTGTTTATACCTTTGGGCTGAATAAGATGAGGCAGGCCTTATGGTTCGGTCTCTTTTCTCTTTGATCACCATACATTCACCAAGCCAGTGCTGACATTTTTCCGGACCAATCAACTGTTCTCAAGTATATTTCTTGTTTTTTATGTTTTGATCCTGCGGTTCTCTGTATTCATGGCGCCTTTCAAATGGAGTCCATCCGGGGAAGGATTGCTGGCCGGGCTTTTATACGATTGGATCGGTTCTCAAACGTTTTTTGCACATATCCTGGCAATTTTATTATTGGTAATACAAGGCTTCCTGATAAACGCTATCGTAATCGAGAACAGGCTATCGAATGAAGTGAATTTGTTTCCCGGTGTATTCTATGTATTGATCAGCTGTTTGTTGCCTGACTTCCTGTACTTATCTCCCGTACTGATTGGCAATACGTTCATCCTGATAGCGTTGGTTGAGCTTTTCTCCACCTATAAAACTCCATCCTGTGCTGACAGAATCTTTAATGCTGGTTTTTGGACGGGGGTAGCGAGCTTGTTCTATGCTCCTTTCATCTTCTACTTCATTTTAGTCAACGCAGGCCTGAACATCCTGCGGGCATTTAATCTGAAAGAGCGGCTGATGGTTCTAATCGGTTTATTGGTGCCTATTTTCCTCACGGGTCTTTATTATTTTTCTTTTGACAGGCTGGATTATTTCTGGGAAGTTCAATTTAAGGAGAATATCTCTTTTCTGGGCATAGAGGCAGGTGCCGGGGGATGGAATAATTATGTGAAGGTGTTATTGTTCGCAGGGTTTATTCTGTTTGCCGTAATCAATAATGGTAGTTATCTGACAAGAAGGAATATTCAGGCACAAAAGAAAATCAGCATTCTTTACTGGGTGATGATATCAGGTTTGTTTGGAGCGGCATTTCAAAAGAACCTGGCGCTTGAGCATTTTATTTTACTGGCTCCGGCCTTAGGTGTTTTTTTGGCGTTTACATTTACAGAGCTAAAACGCCAGTGGGCTGAATCGCTGCATTTCCTGATTCTATTAGCAGCTTTGGCCTTACAACTGATTCCATGGCAGTTGTAAGTGTAAGCAAAAGCTAAAACCGGGAAAACTCCGCCTCATTCTTGAAATAGTTACAATAGTTTAATTTTGTCGGCCCTCGTTGACTAACTTTGGGGACAAAGAACCCATTGATCCAAAATCAAATGCTTCTATTCAGTGAGAAACCTAATTCCACAATTTATTCAGGAACAATTTGAGGCAGGCGTCGATACCGGACGCCTGACAGGTTATGCCATATTTGTGGATTTATCCGGATTCACCAAACTGACCGAAACGCTTTTAAAAGAAGGTAAAGCAGGTGCCGAAAGGCTTTCCGACATCCTCAATGCGATCTTTGAGCCAATGGTTTCCCTGGTATACGACCAGGGGGGCTTCATTCCTCACTTTGCGGGCGATGCCTATTTTGGCATCTTTCCGTCCAGTATGACCCACCTCACGGCCGGGCAGGTTTTGGCCATTGCTGCTCAACATTTCCAATTGCTGAAAGAAGCTTCCCAAAAGTTTCCGGATTTTGATATAAAGGTAAAAATTGGGATTTCACAAGGTGATATAGAATGGGGGATAGTGGGAAAAGAGCATAAGTCCTTTTATTTTAAGGGACAGGCAATCATGGGGTGTGCCAACAGTCAGTCTCACGCCGCTTCGCAGGAAATTATCGTTGACGAACATTTTGCAAAATGCCTGGAAAACCGTCAGGGGCTGGTTGCACTGGAAGAAGAAGGTTACTACAAAGCCAACCACGATACCAAGGTGCAGCTACCCAACAATGACAATGTGGAAAGAGGTACGCTACCTGGCCTCTCCAGAGCGGTGTTAAGTCGCTTCTTGCCCGAGCCGGTCATTCTGTTTAACCAGAAAGGAGAATTCCGATCAGTTGTTTCCGTATTTCTTTCCTTTGAAGGGCTCCTCGATTTTGCATCGTTGAACGAGTTCTCGGGGATTGTGCTGGAACAGGTAGCTAATTTTTCAGGCTATTTCAAAGAAATGGAATTTGCGGATAAAGGGGGAGTGATGGTTGTTTTGTTCGGGGCTCCGGTTTCTTACGAAAACAACTACGAAAGGGCTATTGAGTTTCTATTGTCACTCGACGAAGAGCTGATGCCGCTGGAAAACCGATCCCAGTTGCGTCGCCGGGCCGGCGTAGCGACAGGCACGGCTTATACCGGTATGGTGGGAGGAAAACAACGGTGCCAGTATGCAGCAGTTGGCAATCGGGTCAATATTGCTGCCCGGATTATGATGCAGGCTGACTGGGGAGAAATACTGGTTGATGAAGAGATTCAGAAAGAACGCCAGTTCTTATTTCAACATAAAGGCGACATCGTTTACAAAGGCATTGAAGGACGAATCCCCACCTACCGGTTGGTTGGGCGGAATGTAGAATACCGGCAAGTGTTCTCGGGGGTCATGGTGGGGCGGAATGCCGAAATCAAAAAATTGATCAAGACGGCAATAGAGGCAATAGAAAAACCAGCCCCGGCAGTGACCTACGTTTATGGAGAAGCGGGAATTGGTAAAACCAGACTGGCGTATGAGCTGCAGAACCAGTTGAAAAAGAAGAAACGGTTGCGCTGGGTGACCTGTCAAAGCGATCAGATTCTCCGCAAGCCTTTCAATCCGTTTATATATTTTTTGAAAAATTATTTCGGGCAGTCCTCGGATAACCATCAAAGTGCCAACCTCGATAATTTTGAACGTCGCTTTGGTGCCCTGGTCAATGAATTCATGTATGTCCAGCACGAAGAGGCCAACCGGATAAAGAGGGAAGTCATCAGAACAAAGCCCGTCCTCGCTGCATTGACCTCGCTCAAGACGAATAACTCGCTGTGGGACAACCTGGACGCCAAAGGCCGGTACGAAAACACTATGGCCGCCCTTTCCAGTCTTTTAAAAGCCGAAGCTTTGCTGCGCCCCATGGTTATTGAATTGGAAGACGGGCATTGGTTTGATAAAAGTTCGATCGCATTCTTAAATGATTTGGTGGGACAGGTTAGAAATTTCCCCATCTTCTTCCTCGTCACCTCCCGCTACGATGATGAAGGTAACAAGCCGGTCCTTTTTCAAAATGCATTGCTGGAAAAAAACGATATCAAGTTTTCAGAAATTGACCTCAATATTCTGGATGATGAAGCGATCAGGCAATTTGCTGAAGAAAGACTCGAAGGCAATATCGGACAGGAACTTCAAGACCTGTTGTTGAAAGCGACAAATGGCAACCCCTTTTATGCCGAACAAGTGCTGGAATATTTCCTGGAAAGTGATCAATTGGTCAATGTAGGCGGAGAATGGACCGTCAAAGACAAGAGTGTCCGTGTGTCCGACAGCATCCAGGCTATTTTGACGGCCAGGATAGACCGCCTTTCAGCATTGGTGAAAGAAACGGTAAAAGCGGCAGCCGTAATCGGGCGCGAGTTTGAGCTGCCCATTTTGACAGAAATCATGAAAACCAGTGAAGTGTTCACTTCCTACAACGGAAACTCTTCGCAGGTTTTAAAAGAGCAGATCAAATCTGCAGAAAAAGCACAGATCTGGCAGGCCGTCAACGAGTTGCGGTATATTTTCCGGCATGCATTATTGAGGGAGGCCGTGTATGACATGCAATTGAAGACGAGACTGAAAGAACTGCACAAGCTGATCGGGGAAGCCATTGAGGCCCTATACGCCTCCAATATTGAGCAGCACTATGTCGACCTCGTCTTTCACTACGAGCAGGCAGAAGTTGTCAATAAGCTGAAATACTATTTGTTAAAAGCGGCCGATCACGCCCGGGAGTTTTACCAGAACGATCAAGCCATTGAATGTTATGACCGGCTGCTGACGTTGATGGAAAAAGATGGGGGAGCAGAAGGAAAGAGAATTTCCGAAGAGGTGGACATTTACCTGAAGAAAGGAAGCATCCTTGAAATGACCGGTAAATGGAGTAAGGCAGAAAAACTTTACAGAAAAGCCCTTGAGCTGGCCCGAAAAACAGAAAACGGAAATCTTCTTGGCAATGCAAACAACCAGCTTGGCTATCTGATGATGCTGAAGGGCAATTATGACGAAGCCGACTCATTCCTCGAGACAGCAGCAGCTTTTTTCGGGGCGATGCACGATAACAGAGGAACTTCAAATGTATTTGGTAACCTGGGTACCCTGTATTTCCGGCAGGGAAAATATGAAGATGCGAAGTTGTATTTTATCCGCAGCATTCAGCTCGCACAGTTATACAAGCACACGTCTTCCAATGCACAAATCGTTGCCACCCTGGGACTTACCTATATGAACCTGGGAAAATACGACGATGGAATCCGCTGGCAGCAAAACCAACTGGATCTTTGCAAAAAGGTGAATGACCGCCAGGGTATGGCCACTCTGTATGTGAACATGGGTATTGTTTATTTTGAAAAAGGAGATTTTGACAACGCCCTGGCATGTTATGAAAAAGGGCTGGAGCTGAGTGAAGAGCTGGGCAACAAGCAACTCACGGCCATTGCTATCGGCTCTATTGGTAACGTGTGGCAACGAAAAGGTAACTTTGAAATGGCCATGCAAAATTATCAGAAAGATCTGGTGTTGGTCGAAGAGCTGGGTGACAAACAGGGTATCTCCATTGCTAATGGCCTGATCGGAGAGCTATACAGCATTATGGGAGAGTTTGACAAGGCGGTTGAATATTTGCAGCGCAACCTGAAAATAAGTGTAGAATTAGGTTATCGAAAAGGAGTAGCGAAAGCATTAAACAGCCTTGGGGATATTTATTTTTATAAAAACGATTACAATACTTCAATTGATTATTACGACCGCTGTATCACCGTGACCCGCAATATTGGCAATAAGCTGGTACTCGGCCAAAGCCTTTCCGAAAAAGCAACCGTACTTTTGGCGCAGGGAAAAATCCGAAAAGCTAATGAGAATTTAAAAGAAGCTGCCCGTCTGGCCAAAGAGCTGGGGCATCCTGAGCTGCTCTTTGAATCGGAGTTGCTTGCTGCAAAAATAGAACTTGCGGAAGGTAATACCCCGGGCTCGCGCCAAGCCCTTGAATCTCTGCTCGCCAACAACCCCAGCGATCAGGACCGGGGAGCAATCTACTTTGAATTAAGCAAAATAGATAAGGCCTTCGTTTCCAAAGCATTAGATGTGTACCGGGCCCTCTTTGAAAGGACGCCTATGTTTGTTTTTAAAGTTAGGATAAAAGAGTTGATGGAGCGAACGTCGTAAATTAGGCTCATAAGTTTTCGTGCCATCTAGCGCATGGGAGCTAGAGGATGATCGGCCGATGTAAAATTTCTTGTCTCCGGACAAACAATTAATCTGCTCCGGATAATTAGTTTTGGAAAAATCACTTATTTTACCTTTTTCATTCCGTGCGATAAAAACGCACTGGTTTTTCAATGAAAAACTACATATCTCTGTCATCCTTTTACGAACAACCTTTATTCACATAAAACAATTTTTCTATGGTCATAAAAATGATAAGTCTTATCCTCGGGGGAGGCGCAGGAACAAGGCTTTACCCACTCACTGAACAACGCTCCAAACCTGCTGTACCCATTGGAGGAAAGTACCGTCTGATCGATATTCCGATTTCTAACTGCCTCAATTCTGGCGTGAAGCGGATGTTTGTACTTACCCAGTTCAACTCGACATCGTTGAACCAACACATTAAAAACACCTACCATTTTGATGCATTTAATTCTGGTTTTGTAGATATACTGGCAGCCGAACAGACCCAGGGCAGCGATAAGTGGTACCAGGGCACTGCCGATGCCGTAAGGCAGTCAAAAAGGCACCTGACCAACAATGAATATGATTACATACTGATTCTTTCAGGCGATCAGTTGTACCAGATGGATTTTGAAAAACTGGCTCGATATCATATTGAAAAAGAAGCGGATGTAACCATTGCGACTATACCTGTCGATGCAAAAGATGCGACGTCTTTCGGAATCATGAAAGTCAATAAAGACGGGATGATCGACTCTTTCGTAGAAAAACCACCAACGAAAGAGCTGCCCAAGTGGAAATCGGCTGTTTCCAGTGAAAACAAAAAAGCAGGAAAAGAATACCTGGCCAGCATGGGGATTTATATTTTTTCGAAAAAAGCCATCTGGGACCTTTTCGATAAATATGACAAAGCGGTCGATTTTGGTAAAGAGATAATCCCGGCGGCTATAGCCGAACAGCGCAGGGTGGCGAGTTATGAGTATAACGGTTACTGGACCGACATTGGAAACATTTCTTCCTTTTTTGATGCCAACATCGCTCTAACCGACAACCTGCCCGACTTCAACCTTTTCGACAACGTAAAACCAATTTATACCCGTCCCAGAATGTTGCCTCCCAGCAAGTTCTTTGGAACGGTGTTCAGGAAAGTTGTCGTAGCGGAAGGCTGTATCGTGCATGCAGAACGGATTGAGAGATCGCTGATCGGTATTCGTTCCCGAATCGGGCAATATACCGTTATCTCGAATGTGTACATGATGGGTAACGACTACTTCCAGCGGTTAGAAGAAGTGACAGAGGAAGATGCCATTCCAATGGGGGTTGGTCGCCATTGTATCATTGAAAATGCTATCCTCGACAAAGACTGCCGCATCGCTAATAATGTCGTCATCAGAGGGGCGAAAGATCTTCCTGATGAAGAGACAGAGACTTACTGCATCAGAGATGGGATTGTGGTGATTAAGAAACGTGCCGTCATACCTGCGGGGAGCAGAATCGGTGCACCCCCACCAAAAGACTGGACATTTGTTGGATCTTAATGCAGTTTATTCTCAAGGAATGGAAGGCCACACCTCGCGGGTTTTGTCCGTGAGGTGTGGCACTCCACTCCACCATTTCCCACCTTTAATATCGAAACTACTCAATTATGGCAACCTTCCTTTGCATCTCATGCGAATTCAAAGGCTCTGATTTCCTTATAAGCTGTAAGAAAGCTGGCAATAAGGTCTTTCTGATAACCACTAAAGACACTGAAAATAAACCCTGGCCGCGAGAGGCTCTCGACGACATTTTTTTTATGGATGAAGTCGTTCATGGTACCTGGAATATGGAACACTTTACGGCTGGGCTGGCCTACTTTATGCGTTCAAATAAAGTAGATAAAATCGTCGCTTTAGATGATTTTGATGTGGAAGAAGCTGCAGAACTCAGGGAGCATTTTCGTATTCCCGGTATGGGGCAAACGACCTCCCGCCATTTTCGGGATAAGTTGGCCATGAGAATGAAAGCGACGGAAGCCGATCTCATGGTTCCGGGGTTTTCGGCCCTGTTCAATGACCAGGAAATCCATGATTTTACACAAAGGGTTTCGCCTCCATATATGTTGAAGCCCCGCTTTGAAGCTGCTGCAAAAGGCATCGTTAAAGTTCATACGGCAGATGAACTGTGGCAGGCTATTCACGGCCTTGGAGATAAACGTCATAACTATTTGGTGGAACAGTTCCGGCCCGGAGATATTTATCATGTGGATGCCCTGTCTTTTGGGGGGAAAGTATTGTTTACCAGGGTTTCTCAATATTTGAGCACCCCGTGGGATGTTGCTCATGGCGGAGGAATTTTTCGGTCAGTTGTCAGTAAGTTTGGTTCAAATGATGAAAAAGAGCTAACCAAACTAAACGAGGGAGTGATGAAGGCATTTGGTATGCAGTACAGTGCTTCTCACACCGAGTTTATTAAGTCGAAAGATGACGGCAAGTTTTATTTTCTCGAAACCTCTTCCAGGGTAGGAGGGGCCAATCTGGCCGAAATGGTTGAATTTGCCTCGGGTATTAATTTATGGAGTGAGTGGGCTAAGATCGAAACCGCTGCCGTAACCGGCAACACCTACAAGTTGCCGAAAACCAGAAAAGGTTACGCTGGCATCATTACTTCCCTTTCCCGTTTTGAAAAGCCTGATTATTCCGCCTTTAACGACCCGGAAGTTGTTTGGAGAAATGACAAGGAATACCACATTGGATTGATTGTCCAATCAGACAACCAGGAAAGGATTCTGGAGCTGCTGGATAAGTATGCCGGCGTCATAAAGGAGAATTTTCACGCGTCCCTGCCAAATGTTTAGGAAAATTGTTGGTCATCAAGCAGTAAAAGGGCCTCATTTTCTTTTTGCCGCATCGTTTTTATCTCCTCTTCTGATTTATCTCCGTATCCGCAAAGGTGCAACAAGCCATGGGCCATTACGCGGTAGAGTTCGTTTAACAACGAAACTTTAAATTGCTTTGCGTTTTCTTTTATCCGGTCTATACTGATGAAAACATCGCCCTCAATGAGGGGGGGGGCAGCGTATGGAAAAGTGATGACATCGGTGAGGGTATCATGATTGAGATATTCGACATTCATCTCGAATAAATATTCATCAGAGCAAAAAATAAAATTGAGCGAGCAGAGTTCTTTCTCTTCTCGCTCAATTACTTTTTTTAACCAGGTTTCGATGAAATTTTCATTTTCCAATTGAAAGTTTGTGTCTTCGGAGGAAAACGAGATGACACCTTTTTCTTCGGAGTACGAAGGGAATTTGATAGGAGGAGGCATTTAAAGTTGGAAGCCGGATTGTTGAAAGTGCCAAATGGCTTGTAAGGCTAGAGTTTAAACCTCATTTCTACTGTACTACCATTATTGTAAAAACGTATAGCATCGGCTAACTGTCGCATCAGGTAGACACCTCTGCCACCGCATTTGCAAATGTTTTCAGGAGTTGTCGGATCCGGTAGATTGTTGAAATCGAACCCACAGCCTTCGTCAGAAACTCGCAATGCCAGGATACCCTTCTCTTGCTTTAATTTGACTCTGACGGTTTTGTCCTCTTTTCGGCAATTACCATGTACAATGGCATTGGTAACAGCTTCAGTTAAGCTGACCAAAATATCGCATTGCCTGTCGGGACTTAAATTGTAGCGGCTGACCAATTTCTGGACAAATGGTTCTACCTTGGAAACGCTTCCAGCGTTAGATGCGAGTTTTAACATGCTTTTCCTTTTACTTAGAGAAAATGAAGGAATAGTTCTCTCATTTTAAAATTTTATGAAAGAAAGCCGTGTGTTTCGCTTTGGATAGTTCTATGGATGGATTATCTAAAAAAGGTGAGGCTTTTGGGTTACTGTTTTTTCAAAAAGTTCCGCAATTTATGGCTAATAGAACGGATTGTCAAGGCCAGGTAATGAGATTGGCAAAATAAAAACCTTTAAAATATTGTAAATCAGCGTTTTACGTATTTAAGAGGGGCAAAAAAAATCGTGTACTTTACGCTTATCGGTTTTTAGGGGGAGCAAATGACCGTTGGTAGCGGGTGTATTTTAGTGGAAATATTTGATAGCCAGGCCGTTGACGTCGAATGAGTAACAATAATCTTGCAATAACATGGGCGGAATGTAGAGGGAGGGCTCTCCCGACAAGCGCTATTAACGGGTGCTATACAGACGGGTGCTATACAGAACAGTAAGCGGTCGTTTACCGTAAAAGGATAGAGTGGTACGTTGAACTGTGAAGTATTTATTTCAATACTTGATGACTGGAGCAGACGGCATAGGTACCGGGTCAGACTCTTCTGCATAGACGTCGTCGAGAAAGCCTTGCTCTCTCATCCAATGGTCATTGAATACTTTACCCAAATATTTACTACCGTGATCAGGAAGAATAATAACGACAATATCATCAGCGGTGAACTCTTCGCTTATTTGCATCAATGCCTGTATGCCTCCACCGCTTGAGTAGCCGGCGAGAATACCCTCCATTAATGCCAGTTCCCGGGCTCGTAAAGCTGCATCTTTATCGGTTATCTTGACGAATTTATCAACCAGTTCAAATGCGCAGTTGGCGGGGATAATGTTTTTACCTGTGCCTTCTATGAGATAGGAATAGATTTCATTTTCATCATATTCACCAGTCTCATGATATTTTTTTAAAGCCGAACCATAGGCATCTACCCCGATTACTCTCACTTCTGGATTCATCTCTTTGAGATATTGGGCCGTACCGGATAAAGTACCTCCGGTGCCGGCGCTGGCGATGAGGCAGGTTATCTTACCTTCGGTTTGATTCCAGATCTCGGGACCGGTAGATAAATAGTGAGCCCGGGCGTTTTGTGTATTAAAATTTTGATTGACGTATAGAGAGTTTTTGATCTCTCTTGCTTTCCTTTCGGCTACGCGATAGTAAGAGCGGGGGTCATCTGCTTTTGCCTCTTTCGGGCAAACAATGACTTCAGCCCCCATGGCTTCCAGGGAATCTTTCTTTTCTTTTGATATTTTACTGGTGACGGTGAGTACGCATTTGTAGCCTTTAATGGCTGCTATCATGGCCAAACTGAAGCCGGTATTGCCGCTGGTTGCCTCAATGATTGTTCCATTGGGTTTCAACCTTCCACTTTTTTCAGCCTCTTCGATCATATGAAGAGCGATACGGTCTTTCGCAGATTGGCCCGGGTTAAACCCTTCCACTTTTACATATACGGTCGGTGCAAGTCCCTGTGTTATTTTGTTGAGCCGGATAAGTGGCGTTTGCCCGATGGTTTCCAAGATGCTGTTGTATGTCATAGACTATGGATTTTTTCCGTAGTTTTTTCCAGTTAGACCGCAAATATAAAAGAATGCCATTTAAGCAATGCTTCAATTGCGATATATCTTCTAATATCAGGTGTTATTTAGAAAATTTTCAAAAAACGGGAAGGATATTCACGAAATTTTACGCAAGATCTAATTTTTTTCCCCGCTTTTATGCCATCAGCTGATAGGTGATAAGGCTGCCAAAGTAGGCCAGGGCGCTCATGTAGATGAACTGGATCATTGCCCATTTCCAGCTGCCGGTTTCTCGTTTGACCACAGCAAGTGTACTCATACACTGCATGGCAAAAACGTAGAAAATAAGCAACGAGAGCGAAGTGGCCGCTGAGTAAACCTTGGCTCCTGTAACGGGGTTTCTGGCAGCATCAAGTTTGTCACGGATCGTTTGTTCGTCTTCGGTGCTGCCGATGCTATAGATGGTGGCCATCGTGCCGACAAATACTTCCCTGGCAGCAAAGGAGGTGATGAGGGCAATTCCTATTTTCCAGTCGAAGCCCAACGGCCTGATGGCGGGTTCGATGGCTTTTCCGAGGTGACCGGCAAAGGAAGCTTCGATTTTTTTTGCCGCGATCAGGTCTGCGGTCGCTTTTTCATCCAAAGATTGTTCTTCGGCGGTGTAGCGGGCATCGGTCTCTGCAGCTGACATGGCCTGCTGCGGGCCATAACTGGCCAAAAACCACAAAATGACGCTTATAACCATGATCACCTTTCCCGCTTCAATCACAAAGGCAGAGACTTTTTCGATAATGTTTTGCCAGATATTCCTCCAAACCGGCCACCGATAATTGGGCAGTTCCATCATCAAAAAGGATTGTTCATTGCTCTTAAGAATCATTTTAAAAACAAAAGCAGAAACGAAAGCAGCCACGATGCCCAACAGATACAACCCCATGAACGCAAGTCCCTGCAAATTAAAAATTCCGGCTACCGTTTTCGACGGAATCACAAAGCCGATAAGGACTGCGTAAACCGGTATTCTTGCCGAACAACTGATCAGAGGGGTTACCATAATGGTAATCAGTCGTTCTTTCCAGTTGCTAATTGTTCGGGTAGACATGACCGCCGGAATCGCACAGGCGCCTCCCGAAATCAGCGCAACTACACTTCTTCCGTTCAACCCGAACTGCTGCATGAGTTTGTCAAATATAAAAACGGCCCGGGCCATATAACCTACCTCTTCCAGAATGCTGATGAGGAAGAATAAAATGGCTATTTGAGGAATGAAAACCAAAATACCCCCTAAACCCGCCAGGACTCCTTCGGTCAACAGGTCGGTCAACCAACCGGCCGGCAAGATATCACTGGCAAATTGTCCAAGTGAAGTGAAAAAGCCTTCGATCCAATCCATCGGGTAGGCAGCCCAGGCAAAAATGGCCTGAAAAACGAGCAGCATGACTAAAAAGAAGATCAGGGGAGCAAAAAACTGGTGGGTCAATACAGCGTCTATCTTATCAGTTAAGGTGGTTTGACCCGGCGCGTTGGTTATCGCCTTTTTAGCCATTGGAGCAAACCGGTCAAACCGGCGCATAGTCTCCTTTATTTGCAAAGCAAGATTCTCGAACCCACCTTCCTGGCAAGCATCCCCGATTTGCTTCTTTTCCTCTTTGCTTAAAAAAGGCAGTGCCTGGTAGTGATGGGCTACCAATTTGTTCAGATAAAGGTTCTTGTGACCCGTGATGGAGGCGGTTTGCTGTGCTATTTTTTTTTCAGCTGCGCTAAACTCATAAAATGGTTCAGCTACTCTGCCCGGCTTCTCCAGGAGCCGGACGATTTCGGACTGCAGCATTTCTATATTGTCGCCGGTACGGCCACTGACCGTGACTACCGGTATGTTCAGGAATGCTGCCAACTGATTTGTATCCACCGTTATACTTTGCTTTTCGGCAACGTCGGACATGCTCAGCGCCAAAAGACAGGGAATGCCCAAATCCAGTATTTGGGTTAATAAAAGCAGGTGCTTCTCCAAGTTGGTAACATCGGCGACGTAAACGATGGCGTCAGGGTAGTTTTCGTCGGAAGGATTGGAAAGGACATTCAGGACAATGCGCTCGTCCATGGAGGTGGGAAAAAGACTGTAAGTGCCCGGAAAGTCAAATAAATCTGCAGTCGTTCCATTGGGAAGGGGCAGTTTTCCGGATTTTTTTTCGACCGTCACACCGGGGAAATTTCCCGTTTTTTGGCGCAGCCCGGTCAGTTTATTGAATAGAGAGGATTTGCCGCTGTTTGGGTTGCCAACAAGTGCTATTATCATGTTTAGTCAGTGGGTCAGGAGGCTTATTAATCCAAAAGATTATAGTGATAGAATGATGGTGGCGGCTTCCTGATAACGGAGGACAATGTTGCCACCATCTATCTTTAGGTAAATGCCTCCCTTGAAAGGTGCTTTCCTGACAACATGAACCATACTGCCGGGAAGTATTCCCATTGTAATTAATTTGCCAGCTATGATGTCGTCAATAAAATAGGCTATTTTACCCTGCATGCCGACTTTTAGAGTTGTTAAAGGGCTGTTCATTTTTTAATGATCTTAAATCAGCCTGCTTTTTTCGGGCATGATGAGCTATCTGCGTCCCATAGTTAAGTAAAAGTACACCTTGAGCTACCTCATTCATTTGGCGGGTGTTCAGCTTGCAGTTATGATCGATCCTTGCCCTTAAAAAATGTTGCTGCTTTATAATAAGGAACATAGTTATCCTTATTTAGATTTAATTCAGACAATCAAAGTTAGAGTGTTAGGTTGATAATGAGGCAGCATTTTGTCACTTTAATCATAATTTGGGAGTAAATACGTACCTAATATTTGGTAGCCAGCGGCCAGCGGTCTCTTAGCTAAACGGTAGAACGGCCGGTGCCAGCCCATTCTTGCTGCTCCGTATAAATTGCTCCCCGGTTTCTTTTATAGTTTGTTCGATAGGCGTATACCTGACAGGTACAGCTGCCAGCGACTTGTCGTTTTTATAAAAAAAAGTTCTTGCTGAATAGCGTGCGGTTTGCTTGGTTATAAAGGGTGCATTTCCGGTGATTTTTGAAAGTAACCAAGCCACTCGCCAGGCCGTTTCCCGAATAAGAGGATTGACTTCGATAAAGGGCCGGCGTACCCGTAGTACATCAGCGATTTTGAACAAGACTTGTTTAAAAGGAAGGTTTTCACCGTTTAAAATAAAACGTTGGTTGCTGATGTCGCTTTCCATAAGGAAATGCATAAACCTTGCGACGTCCCTCACGTCAACAAAACCGGTCGTGCCTCTGGGGTAGAAAGGCATTCCTTTCCATACCCTGGTAAAAAATTCACTGGTTGAAGTCCTGCCTTCCCAAAAGCCGCTTCCCAAAACGTTGGAAGGGTTCACGATCACAGCATTCAGCCCTTCGGCGATGCCCCGCCACACTTCCATCTCTGCCAGGTGTTTGCTGATGGCATAGGGGCTGTTCCAGTTGTTGCGTTGCCATTTGGTGTCTTCGTTGATTATGTTTTCGTTTTTATGGCGGCCAATGGCAGCAATGGAACTCACATGCAGCAGCTTTTCAACGTTCAATGCCAGGGCAATGTTGATGACATTGGCGGTACCTTCCTGATTAATGCGGATCATTTGGGCCGAATTGCCCTGATGAAAGGAAACCAGGGCCGCACAATGGTACACTTTGGAAATGCCTTGCATGGCATCCTCTAAAGAAGTTGTATCCAGCAAGTCTCCCTCCACCCATTCTACTTGGTCTTCGGTGCCGGCAACCAGGTCCATGGGGCTGGCAGGCCTCCTCAGGGCGCGGATACTTGATTCACCCTTTTGGATCAGGTAGTGCAGCAGATAGGCACCGATAAAGCCTGTTGCACCGGTAATTAGTATTTTTTTTTTCACCATAAAAAGAAGAAGGCATATGAGGAACTGTAGGCTCAACCCTCTGATTTGGCCCTGGCCGGACGTTCAAAGTTAAATCCCTGGTCCTTCAACAGCTGGCACAAATATAGGTTGTGCAGCCAGTAGCTGGCTGCAAGAGGAAAGATTTGATTATCGTTCTGCTCAGAACAAAATCAAGAAGATGGTTGATCAAAAAGCTGTTGAAACGTCTGTACAACTGAACAGACACCGCTACCCAACCAGCGAGTAGCTCTAATGAAGAAATAGTGTTTCAATGGGAAAATAAATGTAAAGAAGGGATGAGGATAAAATTGAGTGTTCTCTTAGCCTGCTTTCAAAATACAACACAGTGGCTTAATACCACTTCCTGGTAGTTTTCTGTGCGGTGAAATTGGCAATGAGGATGACAACCCCTCCGATCATAAAAGCTCCTGTAGCAATGTAGAGTAGTAACATAGTTTTTTCGTTTTTTTTGTGAATTGATTGGTTCTTACAAGACTTATTCGTTTGAAATTAATGGTGCTTCAGGGTGCGAACGCAAATAGTTTTCGGACTAAATTGGTTTAACAGATTTGGAGATAAGAATTTCTACTACTTCGTTTGGATATACCGGGTGGGACCGTTCTGTTGTGAATGAGGCGGCTAAGATCAAAAAAAAAATATTTCCAAAAAAATTTCCTGTGGATAATTATGCGAAAAACCATATTTATTTACAAAAAGCACCCTGTTGGTCTTTCTTTAATCTTCCAGTAAAATAAATACATAAGATGTCTTCGTCAGTGCGAAGAGAGGAAGTTACAGACAGCATGAGCTGCTTCCCGGCCTTCGGCGATAGCCCATACGACCAGGGACTGGCCTCTTCTCATATCGCCGGCCGTAAATATTTTTTCGTGGTTGGTGCGGTAATTTTCATCTGCCACATTTCCCCTTTGATCTACCGCAATGCCCAGCTGCTCAAGCATTCCTTCAAATTGTGGCCGGACGAATCCAACCGCCAGGAGCGCCAGGTCGCAGGGGATGTCTCTTTCGGTGCCGGGTACTTCTTCAAAGCCGTGGCTGCCATCATCCTTTTTTTGCCATTGGATATCGGTAATGCGAAGTGCCTTTAAGTGGCCATTATCATCGCCGATAAATGCTTTGGTGAGCTGAGCCCATTGCCGGTCGCAGCCTTCCTCGTGGCTGGAAGAGTTGCGGAGCATCATAGGCCAGAGCGGCCAGGGGGTGTCTTCGTGGCGTTGAGCGGGTGGTTTTGCTAATAATTCGATCTGTGTGATCGACGCAGCACCGTGCCGGTTGGAAGTGCCTACACAATCCGATCCTGTGTCACCACCTCCGATTACAACAACGTGTTTGTTTTTTGCTGAAATGAGTTGCGCAGCAGCATTTTTATCGCCGGCAACATGGCGGTTGTTTTTTTCTAAAAAATCCATGGCGAAATGCACCCCCTTTAGCTTCCTGCCGGGCAGGGGCAGGTCTCTGGGAATGGTGGCTCCTCCGCAAAGCAGGACAGCATCGTTTTCGCTGACCAGTTCTCCGGGATCGATGTTTTCGCCGACGTTGGCATTGGTTTTAAAAACAACACCTTCCTCTTGCATAATCTCGATTCGACGGTCTACGACCCATTTTTCCAGTTTGAAATCGGGGATGCCGTAGCGAAGCAAACCACCGATACGGTCGTTTCTTTCGTAAACAATGACCTGGTGACCGGCTTCGTTCAGTTGTGCTGCTGCTGCGAGGCCTGCCGGTCCTGACCCAACGACAGCTACCTTCTTACCGGTTCGTTGCTGAGGTGGGCGCGGTTGGATGTACCCTTTCTCGAAAGCTGTTTCGGCAATTGTTTTTTCAATGTGCTCTATGGCAACCGGAGGTTGGTTGATACCAAGTACACAAGCTGATTCGCAGGGGGCCGGACAAATGCGGCCCGTGAATTCGGGAAAATTGTTGGTCTCCAACAGGATGTCGGTCGCCTCTTTCCAGTCGTTCCGGTAAACGGCATCGTTGAATTCGGGGATGATGTTGCCCAGCGGACAGCCGCTGTGGCAAAAAGGCACACCACAGTCCATACAGCGGGCAGCTTGCTCCTGTGTTTTCTCAACAGGGAATTCTACATAGATTTCTTCGTAATCATTGACACGTTCCGCAGGTGGTCGGGAAGGTGGCAGTTCTCTGGTGTGTTGTAAAAATCCTTTTGGATGGCCCATACTACTGTAGTGAGTTTTAGTTATTGAGAAATGGTAGTTTCCTGAATGGCGCCCGCTTCTGGTTGCTGGAAATCCGATTGCTGCTCTTTCAATACTCGTTTAAAGTCTTTTGGCATAACCTTGATGAAATACTGTTGCTGTTTCCTCCAGTCGTTGAGGATGGAAAGAGCCAGGTTGCTGCCGGTGTAGCGGAAGTGGTCTCTGACGAGTTTTCTGACAGCCTCCAAGTCTTTTTTGTCTAAGGGGTCAAGGTCGACCATTTGCAAATTGCAGTTGCGCTCGAAGTTGTTTTCAGGATCAAATATAAATGCCATGCCGCCGCTCATGCCGGCCGCAAAATTTTTACCTGTTTCTCCCAACACCACTACACAACCCCCGGTCATGTATTCGCAGCCATGGTCGCCGACTCCCTCGACTACGGCATTGGCCCCCGAGTTGCGGACGGCAAAACGTTCGCCTGCGATACCGCGGATGAATACCTCTCCGGAGGTAGCCCCAAATAATGCGACGTTTCCGATGATGGTATTTTCTGCGGGTATAAAATGCAAAGGGTTGGTTTCGCGGTCGGGTACAACGATCAGACGGCCGCCGGAAAGGCCCTTGCCAAAATAATCGTTGGATTCACCTTCCAGTACGAAGTGAATGCCCCTCACGCCAAAAGCACCAAAACTTTGTCCGGCAGAGCCTCTGAACCGGAAATATAAAGAACCTTCCAGCAAGCCTTCCGCCCCGTACTTTTTGGTGATTTCATTGGACAATAAGGTGCCAACGGCCCGGTCTACATTTTTAATAGGTAAAATGCTTTCCATGTGGTTGCGGTGGCGGATAGCTCCTTTGGCAAGGTTGAGCAGCCGCCAGTCGAGAATGTTTTCCAGTCCGTGGTCCTGCTCTACCATTTTGTATTGACCAACGGCCTCGTCGGCTGGTTCCTGGTGAAGCAGAGGGGATAGATCGAGGTGCTTGTATTTTGGATGACCGGTTAGGGGTTTGATTTTCAGGCGGTCTGTTTTTCCGATCATTTCGTTTACCGTCCGGAAGCCAAGGGAGGCCATTATTTCCCGAAGATCCTGGGCCAGGAATGTGAAGAAGTTGACAATGTGTTGCGGGTCTGCGTCAAAACGTTTCCGCAACTCGGGGTCTTGGGTAGCAATGCCGACGGGGCAGGTGTTCAGGTGGCATTTTCGCATCAGGATACAACCTTCAACAACGAGGGCAGCGGTGGCAACGCCCCATTCTTCTGCTCCCAGGAGTGCGGCAACGGCAATGTCTTTCCCCGTTCGCATCTGGCCATCGGCCTGAAGTACCACGCGGTCCCGCAATTTATTTTTCACCAATGTCTGGTGCGACTCCGCCACGCCTAATTCCCAGGGTAACCCGGCATGCCGCACTGAGGTCAACGGTGAAGCGCCTGTTCCGCCATCGTGCCCGGCAATGAGAATGACATCAGCGTGTGCTTTTGCAACCCCGGAAGCAATCACCCCAACCCCTGCTTTCGATACCAGTTTGACATTGATGCGGGCCTGTCGGTTAGCGTTTTTCAGATCAAAAATGAGCTGAGCCAGGTCTTCTATGGAGTAAATATCGTGGTGGGGAGGCGGAGAGATCAGTCCCACACCCGGAGTACTGTGTCGAACCCTGGCGATCCAGTTGTCCACCTTGTGGCCGGGTAGTTGCCCACCCTCACCGGGCTTTGCTCCCTGCGCCATTTTAATTTGCAGTTCGTCGGCATTGGTTAAGTAATAGCTGGTGACGCCGAAGCGACCGGAGGCTACCTGCTTAATGGCGGAGCGTTCCCAGTCGCCATTTGGTTTTTTTTCAAAACGAATGGGGTCTTCACCGCCTTCACCACTGTTGCTTTTGGCTCCGATGCGATTCATGGCGATGGCCAGCGTGCTGTGTGCTTCGTGTGAAATAGAGCCAAACGACATGGCTCCGGTGGCGAATCTTTTCAGTATGTTTTCAACGGGTTCGACCTCATGTAGTGGAATTGGTTGTTGTGTCTTAAAATCCAGCAGGCCTCGCAAAGTACAAGCCCGTTCGCTTTGTTCATTGATGATTTTGGTGTATTTCTTAAAAGCCTTATAGTCATTTCTGCGGGTAGAATATTGTAGTAAATGAATGCTCTGTGGGTTGAAGAGGTGGTACTCGCCTTTACGCTTCCATTGGAATAGTCCGCCTACATCCAGGTCGGAGGGTTGAGGATGGGAATTCTCCGTTGTGGGGTGCCAGTTTACCTGATAGTGTTTATCCAGCACTTCTTTAGCCATTTCATCAAACCCAATTCCTTCAATACGACTGATGGCACCGGTGAAACATTTATCGACAACTTCCCTGCGGATGCCAAGTATTTCAAAAATCTGTGCGCCCTGATATGACTGCAAGGTGGAGATGCCGTTTTTCGACATGATTTTCAGCAAACCGCCGCCTACGGCTTTGGTGTAGTTTTTTACAGAAAACTTTTCGGTCACCCCCTGATAGCTGCCGTTCAGGTTCATTTTTTGTTCAGCGGCCATTTCCTTCACCGATTCGAGGGCTACATAAGGGTGAACAGCAGTAGCGCCGAAGCCGATCAGCGTTGCAAAATGATGCGTTTCGAAAACATCACCGGCCTCAATGACGAGGGAAGTTGCAACGCGCAGGTTGGTGCGGGTGAGATGGTGGTGAACAGCCCCGGTAGCCAGCAAAGAGGGGATAGGAGCTCTGTTCGGCCCTGCCTTTTTATCAGATAAAATGAGAATGTTGTGCCCTGTGCGCGCAAACGCCTCTGCCTGTTCGCATACTTCGCCCAGACGTTTCTCCAAATCTCCAGGCGAATAGTCGGCAGGGAAAGTGATATCCAGCGATTCTACTTTAAAATGGGGGTGATAAATGTTTTTGATCTTGGCTATTTCCTCGTTATTCAGCAATGGTTGGTTGATCCGGATGAAACGGGCATGCTCCAGTCCCATGGTCAGCATATTGCCACAGCCAGCCAAACGCATGGAAAGGGACATCACGGAACGCTCCCGGATGGGGTCGATAGGAGGGTTGGTGACCTGAGCGAATAGTTGCTTGAAATAATTGGCCAGATGCTGGGGGCGGTGCGACAGGACGGCCAGTGGCGTGTCGGACCCCATGCTGCCGATGGGGTCTTTCCCTTCGGCGGCCATTGGCTGCAACAAGACCTTGATGTCCTCCCTCGAATAGCCAAAAAGCCTTTGTTTTTGGAGCAGGGTCAGCTTGCTTTTTTCGGGTGTCTCCCTCGCCACCAAATCCTTCATTGTCAGCCGGTACTTGTTCAGCCAGGCACGGTAAGGGAGTTTTTTGCAAATGATTTTTTTTACCTCTTCATCGGCATAAATGTATTTTTCGTCCAGGTCGGCAATCAGCATTTTGCCCGGTTGCAGACGGCCTTTTTTGATGACAATAGACTGGTCAACCGGCAGTGCTCCTGCCTCAGAAGCCAGGATCAGGCGGTCGTCATTGGTCAGGCAATAACGGGCCGGGCGCAGTCCGTTGCGGTCGAGCGTTGCCCCGACAAGATTACCGTTGGTAAAACAAATAGCGGCCGGCCCGTCCCACGGCTCCACCAGGTTTTCGTGGTATTCATAAAAGGCCCGTTTGTAATCTTCCATCCGTTCGTCCATTTCCCAGGCTTCGGGGATCATCATCATCATGGTGTGAGGGACGGAGCGCCCGCCCATCACGAGGAATTCCAGTGCGTTGTCGAAGTAACCGCTATCGGAAAGCTGATAGCCGGTAACGGGCTTCAGAGAGTCGATCTCTTCATCGTTGAAATGCTCGGACACCAAATCCTTTTCCCTTGATTTCCACCAGTTGACATTACCGGTAATGGTATTGATCTCGCCGTTGTGAGCTATGTAGCGGAAAGGCTGCGCCAATTTCCATTTGGGTACGGTGTTGGTGGAAAAACGGGAGTGAATCAGTGCGATGGCGCTCTCCATGTTTTCGTCTTGCAGGTCGAGGAAGTAGTTGCGGAGTTGCCAGGTGGTCAGTTGGCCCTTGTACACAATCGTTTTATAGGAGAAAGAGGCAAAATAGAACAGGTCGTGCAATTCGAAGGGCATTTCCCGGTGTACGAGGCGGGCTGCATTTTTTCGTAAAATATAGAGTTTCCGTTCCAGCTTCATTCCGCTCAGGCCATCCTTGTGTTTGACAAAAACCTGCACCATATCAGGCTCGGTGGATATAGCTGATTTCCCAAGTCCGTCATTATTAACGGGCACAGGACGTATCCCCAATAGTTCAAACTCCCTGTTGGCTATGACCTCCTTCAGCTTGTCCAAACAGCGTTGCTGCAGTTCTTTTTCTTTGGGTAAGAAAAGCATTCCCACACCATAATGCCCCAGTGGAGGCAGTCTGAAGCCCAGTCGCCCGGCCTCCGCAAAGAACAGCCGGTGAGGGGTCTGCAGGAGGATGCCTGCTCCGTCGCCGGTGTTGGCTTCATAGCCACAGGCGCCGCGGTGTTCCATGTTCGCCAACATGGTCAGGGCATCCTTGACCAGTTGGTGGGACGGTTCGTTTTTCAGGTTAGCGATGAGGCCGGTTCCGCAGCTGTCGCGTTCGGCTTGCGGCACATATAGCCCCTGCTGGGGAGTAGTTTTTCCGTATAGGGAGAAATTTTCTAACTGATGCTGCTCGGCTTGGTCTTGCATGTATCTATCGATTTTGCGCGGTTACGAAAATAGAACGACTGCCTTGTAAAGGTGGTTGGCCTCGGAAAGGGCGGGCTGTACTTTTAAGCTTATTTGGAAAGGGTTTTAAAAAATAATAGGAAAAGCCAATTATTTTAAAATGAAGCCAACAAAGATAGTGAATTGGTGTGATGTTTCAAATGATTCTTTTTTTTATGTGAGATAGGGTGCGGCTTGTTTTGTGAAAAAATGATAGATAGGTTTATTGCTTTATATTGGATAAAATTGAATTTTGCCAAATAAATAAACATTTAAAGCGCTTTTTTTAAAAATATTATTTTAAAAAGGCAGTGCGACATGCGTTTTGCGCTGAGCAAATAACGAATAATATCATGGATAAAAAGATTACCCGGCATTTATCGAAGGACCCTGTCCTGGAAAGCCTGATAGGGAGGTATCCGCCTCCTGCCTTTCGGAAATCGACAGGCCTTTACCCCGACCTTTTACGTTCCATTGTTGGCCAACAATTATCCGGTAAGGCTGCCGAAACGATCCACAGTCGTTTTCTTAATCTGTTCGACGACCGTATCCCGAACGCCAACAAGATATTGGCTATGGATATGGAAACGTTGCGGAGCGTCGGCCTTTCGCGGCAAAAGGCTTCCTACCTGCAAAATGTATCTACATTTTTTATCAAGGAAAAAATCGAACACAGCGACCTTCACGACATGGACGACGAGGCCATTATTGCCCTTCTCACTCAGGTCAAAGGGGTGGGGCGCTGGACGGTAGAAATGATCCTGATGTTTTCCCTCAATCGTCCCGACGTGTTGCCCCTTGACGATCTTGGCATCCGCAACGGCATGATCGCCCAATATGGCCTCACCGAAACGGGGCGTGCCCTGAAACAACGCATGGTGGAAGTGGCCGAACCCTGGCGCCCCTACCGAACCTATGCCTGTTGGTATATGTGGCGGAGTTTGGAGTAAAATATTGTGTAGCGCATGAGTAAGCCGTCGGAATTTTTCATAGACAAAGTTAACAGGGGAAAGATCAAGTGGCAGCAAGCCATTCGTGCCGGGTGTTTTGTCGTAACTGGCTTATAAAACCATTTATTTGTAAGGCCTTTCTATTTATTTTTCTGTCATTTTTAAAAACAAGATTCCACATTTTTCAATTTTCCTTCTTCAGGGTTGTCAAACTTCCCCAAAAACGTATCTTTGCGCCGATTTTCGGAAGGGGGTATCCTTTCGGCCAAAAACAACTCACCTGATCAAACAATAAATCGTTAAAATAACATGAGTAATACAGGCAAAATCAAGCAAATAATTGGAGCCGTTGTGGATGTAAGCTTTGCGGAAGAAGGTTCTAAATTACCTGAAATTTTAAATGCTCTTGAGCTAACACGTCCCAATGGTGACACCTTGGTCATGGAAGTGCAGCAGCACCTTGGGGAAGACAGTGTGCGTGCCATTGCGATGGACTCCACCGACGGTCTTACCCGGGGCATGGTTGTAACCGATACGGGTATTCCTATTGTAATGCCGGTTGGTGACGACATCAAAGGTCGCCTTTTCAACGTGGTTGGTGATGCCATTGATGGTATCGGACCAGTTTCAAAAGTAGGAGGTGCACCTATTCACCGCAAGCCACCTACTTACGAAGAGCTTTCTGTAGAAAAGGAAGTACTCTACACCGGTATCAAAGTTATTGACCTGATCGAGCCTTATATGAAAGGTGGAAAAATCGGTCTCTTTGGTGGAGCGGGTGTAGGTAAAACGGTTTTGATCCAGGAGTTGATCAATAATATTGCTAAGGCATACGAAGGTATTTCGGTTTTTGCCGGGGTAGGTGAAAGAACCCGTGAAGGAAATGACCTGATGCGGGAGATGCTCGAATCCGGGATCATTGACTACGGAAAAGAGTTTATGCACTCCATGGAGTCCGGTGGTTGGGACTTGTCCAAAGTGGACAAAGAAAAACTGAAAAATTCAAAAGCAACGTTTGTTTTTGGTCAGATGAATGAGCCTCCGGGTGCCCGTGCCCGTGTAGCCCTCTCTGGTTTGACGGTTGCTGAATACTACCGGGATGGTGACATGAACGACCCAACCGGCGGTCGTGACATCCTGTTCTTTATCGACAATATCTTCCGTTTCACGCAGGCAGGTTCTGAGATGTCGGCGCTTTTGGGTCGGATGCCTTCTGCGGTGGGTTACCAGCCAACACTGGCTACCGAGATGGGTTTGATGCAAGAAAGAATTACTTCTACCAAGCGTGGTTCTATTACATCCGTACAGGCTGTTTACGTACCTGCGGATGACTTGACGGATCCAGCCCCCGCAACGACTTTTGCTCACCTGGATGCCACTACGGTATTGAGCAGAAAAATTGCATCACTGGGTATTTATCCATCGGTTGATCCGCTTGATTCCACCAGCCGTATCCTCGACCCGCAAGTTATTGGCGACGAGCATTACAACTGTGCGCAGAGGGTGAAAAATATCCTGCAGCGTTACAATGAATTGCTGGATATCATTGCCATTCTTGGTATGGATGAATTATCGGAAGAAGATAAATTGGTCGTTCACCGTGCCCGTCGGGTACAGCGTTTCCTTTCCCAGCCTTTCCACGTAGCGGAGCAATTTACCGGTACGCCGGGTGTTCTGGTTCCTATCGAGGAGACCATCCGTGGTTTTAATATGATCATGGACGGTGAAGTGGATGAATATCCTGAAGCAGCTTTCATGTTGAAAGGTTCGATCGATGATGTGATCGAAGCTGGTAAGAAACTGATGGCCGAAGCTTAATTAATGAATAATGGATAATGATGAATGATTCGTTTTATTCGTCATTATTCATTATTCGTTATTCATTAAATTAAGATGAACATTACTATCCTTACTCCCGATAAAGAAATTTTCCAAGGTGACATCGTTTCTGTAAAAGTTCCGGGCACGCTGGGTCAATTTCAGGTTTTAAAAGGCCACGCACCAATCGTTTCTTCATTGGCAAATGGAGAGGTGGTACTGGTGACAAATGGCGGGCCTTACAAATTTTATGATGAGGAAAGCGGGACCATCAAAGAAGCATCGAAGCCAGGAGAGACCATCAGATACAATATCAGTGGTGGTTTTATTGAAGTGCTGAATAATGAAATATCTCTGTTGATAAGGATTTCACAATCCTGAAAAATTAAGTTTATAAATTTTTATTTCGCTGTTGTTTAAGGGATAAGATCTACTTCTTATCCCTTTTTTATTTAAAGCCTAAAAAGAACATTCTTCGACACTTTACCCGGGCTTAGGAATCGATCCGGTGCGATCCCTTCAGAGTTGTGCATCCACTGACTCCAGTTCTTTTTCGTCGTATTCGCCGAACCAATCCTTTAGTTTTAATCTGGCTTTTTTCCTTACCTCGGTATTGATGTAACATGCTAAGGTCACGAGCCCGAAACTTAATACCCCCAAATCGTCGGTATATCCGATGATTGGGGTAAGATCCGGCAGCGCATCAATAGGTGAAATAAAATAACCCAAAACCCCTAAAATGATATTCTTTGCCCAAATCGGGGTTTCCTTCCGGGTAAAGGCATAATAAAGTAACAGGGCGCTGTAAACAACCCTGATGCCTGCATCGCGGAAATAATTTTTGATCTTGGATAACAGCTCGTTCTCAGAGAAAACAGCAGCGTATTTATTGAAAGGATTTTTCATGTGAAAAACGGTGCGCTAAACGCCATGATTATTGACCATGAGGCGGACGAGTAAAAGGGTTTGTTTTCGCCAGCTGTTAAAATGAAGATATTTTGAAGGCAGGCTCATTACCGTATCCACCCCGGACTTACGAAAACGTGGTCGCAATGGCCGATAAACTTATTGTATTTTTTCAAGTAGCTTTTCATAAACTTTTACTCTCCTGTGATTGGACCCGTAGGTGCCTGTTGTAAAGGTAGTGTAAAGGAAGTAAGCTACACCAAGAACAAAAA
>JBFIJS010000002.1:0-31905 GCA_041600595.1 Saprospiraceae bacterium
CGCCATCTGGTAAATCCTTTAATTCCAGGTAGATCTTTTCCGCCTTTTTATATTTTCCCTGAAATAACAATGCAGGCGCCAAATAGCTCTTGATCCACACTATTCTGCCGTCAATTTCCAGTCCTCGGTTGGCGGCTTGCTCTGCCTTTTGAAACTGGCCACCGTACACATAATACCAACTTAAATTGCCATAGGCTTCGGCTGCATAAGTCCGGAGTTGTGCATGGCCTGGATAGTTCGCCAAAGCAGGCTCCAGTATTTTTACTATTTCTTCCTGGGCACTGACGATTAGTTGAATGTCGGATTCAATCTGGGTCTTTTCTTCAAACGGGACACATTTGTTGATTTCCCGCTGCACCAGCAGGTCTTCCTGAGTAAGGTTGATAAAATAGGACTCAAAATAGTTGATCTCCCCTTGTAACCGCTGGAATTGAGGTATTTCCGGATCCATGTAGGTCAAAACTTCTTTCGCTTTCGACAACCATTCGAGTGCTTCTTCTTTGTATTTCAGGTCGAGTTCTTCTGCAGCCAGATTTTTTTTCAAAAAAACCAGGTTCAAAATGGTACTGCACAATGCCGGGGCGTATCGCCGGGGTGTTCTTTTGGTCAGGCTTCTCCGGATGTCAATCACATTCAGATAGGAAGCTTCCGCTTTTTGAAATTCCTTTTTGAGAGCATAAACCCTGGCGAGGTTAAAATGAGTGCTGGCAAGCATGCTTTCAAAACGGACGGGGTTTTCTGTTGCGAGTTGCTGCAAGATGTCCAGTGATTGCAGGAGCGCGGCTTCGGCCCGGGGAAGTTCGGAGCTGAAATTGCTTAGTATGGTCCCGATATTACCCTGGATACTTGCCAGGTTCTGTTTGTACTGCAAGGGGTTTTTACTCGCCAATATTGAAAAAATGTTGTAAGCCTCCTCAAAATGATATTCCGCTTTAGAAAAGTTCTTTTGCCGGGCATATACTACACCTATCAAACGATGGGTAACCGCCACGCTGCTGCGATAAAATGCATCTTTTTCGGCAAGCCTGCTAAATATTTCAAGCGCCCTGAAGCCGGTCTCCTCCGCTTTATCAGGATCGTTCAGCTCCTGGTAAATACCGGTCTGGACAAGCAGCAGGTCGGCCAGTTCCTGCTCGTAACGTTCGGGGTTTTTGTTGGCCAGGTCAGAATAGGCCTCCAACGCCTGGTTGGCATGCATTTTTGCCTTGGCAAAATCATTCAAATCCCGTTGCATACGGGCCCGCTCTTCATTTACCCTGGCCTGTAAGTAGCGAAAGGTCTCGGGTCGCTCTTTACTTAAGGGGTCAATAATTTGGTTGGCTTGTTCATAGAGGGCTTCCACTTTTTCAAAATCATCCTCATACGTGAACTGAACTCCTAAACTGATAACAATCTCTGCCTGTGTGGCCGGAGAGGTAGCCAGGTCAAGGGCTTGCTGATAATACTTAATAGCCCTTTTTTGTTGGGTAATTTTATCGCAATACGCCGCCAATTCTAAAACATTCTCAATATTGGTGCTGTCTGCCTCCACTGCTTTAAGGTAGTTTTTGTAGGCGGCTGCGTACTGTCCGTCACTGATACAAAACCTCGCCTTAATCATGTAGTTTTCAATACTTTGCCGGAAGGCACTATCTGCCTTCACCAGTTTTTCTTCAAGCCTGTCAATCTCCGCTTTCGCCTCCTTGAAGTTATTGTCCAATGTCCTGTCATCCAAAACGACGAGGGCTGCTTTCACATCACCATCCTTAAATTTTTCGTAAGCCTCTTTAGCCAGGTTGGATGCCTGGTCTAAGTCAACGGTTGCGAGTTGTTTGGCCAGGGTTTCGGCCTGCGTAATCAATTTTTCTTTCTCCTCTTGCAGGGTACCGATTTGCTCCAGCAACACATCCCGCTCCTTATCATCCTGCCCAAGTGTCGCCAAACGGGTGTTGATATCCTTCAGTTCTTTGCGGTAGTTGGCATTGGTGTTATCGACGATGATATTGTAATAGGCCAGGGCTTGTTTATTGCGTTGCCCCTGTCTGGCCATGATGATAAAAACCAGCTCGTCGGGATTTTGCCGGATGACACAGCGTTCCAGTTCCCGGCCATTGATGAGTTCATAACCGTCCATCTGTACCATGATGCTCACGGAGGCACCGGGTTTTTTACCATTGAAAGTCAGCTCATACATCCCACTGCTGTTGGAGTACACGGTGCCGGAACCGAAGGCACTAATCTGTACATTAGCAAGGGGTTTGGAACCGCTGTTTTGCAGTTTGACAATGCCCCTTATCTGGTTGTTTTGGGCGATGCCATAAGTCCATAAAACGGTGATGCACAACAGTAATAAGATCTTTTTCATAGAGGTTATTTTTGTTTCAAACGGAACTCAGCTGAGGTTCCCGGATAATAGAATTCCCGCTTGGTTTCAAATCCTTCTTTCTGAAAACTCAGATCATATTTTTCCTGAACCTGATCTGCTTCCATGGTAAAAGAGAAGCGCCCGAGGCTATCAGTTGAAACTGAAAATTCATTTTGAATCAACACGGTTACATTCGCAATGCCGATCGATCCATCCATTCTTTTCACGATGCCTTTTATTTGCCGCTTTTCATCATCTGGCATGATTTCAAAATAGATGGGTTTATCCTCCCATTTGAAATTCAATACTGGTGCCGCAGCCTTGTAGCCTTCTGCCTTGACCGCTATGGGCAATAATTCACCTTTAAATTTTGCAGGTATTTCGTTGAAAACCGTTCTTCCTTTTTCACCAATCTTAGCCCACCTTCTATCTCCGTCAAGATCAACCAATAATTCACCTTCGTTTTCCAGCAAATAGTCTTGCTGTCCCTTTGGGCCATGAACATAAATAGTGAGCTGACCTGAGTCAGTTCCGGAAGTTGCCAGGATATCGGGCAGGTTGAGCGCCATCGTCAATATACCAATGACCACCACTGCTCCGGCCAGGTATTTCCACCAATTTCTACGTAATCCGGTTGTCGTTAAATCTCCTGAATCGTTTTGCCTTGCGGATGGTTGGAAAGGAATCTTATCAATCAGTTCTAACAAACTCTGGTTGATTCTTGCTGATGAAATGTTGATTTCGTCGAAAGACATGGTGCCGGCTCGCTGAGCTTTCTCGAGTTTATCAAAACGGGCCGATTGTAAAATCAAGGCTTCAAGTGTCTGCTGATCGCCTGCTTTTTCTGCCAGGGACATCAATTCTTCCGTGACCAAACGGACTTCATTTTGGGCCAGCAATTTTCTTAACTTTTGCTTTGGCATGCACAATTAGATTGGGTTATTAATGATTACCAGAAAAGGATGATATCCAATAGTCAGGGGATGACTGCGCTATATGTACTTATCTGCAGCGCTCTGTAGGATGCGCAAAATATAAAGAATGAGACCGAATGCTGAAAAAATCGGCTACTTTCTTGAAAAAGCCAGGGTGATATTGTTGCAGCCACTGCAACCAACCCGCATTTCACTTTGGAAAACCAATCCAAAAAAAGGCCCTTCGACTTGGCCGTACTCTCCGGAACACATCCGCATCGTCCGTACCCTGGCCTACCGGTCAACCACAAAACCCACCTTTGCCAGATCGTCCCAAAACGCCGGATAGGACTTGCCGACCACCGCCGGGTCTTCGATTTTTATTTCCCCCAATATGGCCAGTGGTGCAAACGCCATGGCCATCCGGTGGTCTTCGTAAGTGGCGAAAGTGGGGAGGTCAGCCACGACCGCCTTCCCTTCCAACATGTAGAAATCCTTATTTGATTTTTTGGAAAAACGGCCCGGCAAAAGCGACAGGAAACACTGCACTTTACCCAATTCGACCTGCAAAGCATGTATCCGGTCGGTCTCTTTGATGCGGAGCGTTTCCAGTCCGGTGAATACACCGTGCACGCCGAGTCCCGCGCAGACGACTGCCAGCGTTTGGGCAATGTCGGGGCATGGCAGGAAATCCCATTCGAAAAATGGTGGTGGAGCCTGGGCCGATTTGCGAAGCCGGACGGTGTTTTGACCAAAGGTACTTTCGATCCCAAAAGCCGCCATCATTTTTGGCAGAACCGCATCGCCCTGCATACTTTCCTGAAACAAGCCGTGCAGCGTCAGATCGCACTCATCGGACAGGGCTGCCATGGCGTACCAGTAGGAAGCGGCCGACCAATCCGCTTCAACAGTGAATGGCCGGGCCTGATAGGATTGGGGCCCGACCGAAATGCTTTGGTCTTCCCAGTCGTGCCGGACGCCGAAATATTCCATCATCCGGAGGGTCATTTCCAGATAAGGGCGGGAAACGATTTCCCCTTCCAGGTGGATCGTCAGTCCTGTTGGCAGGGTAGGGGCGATCATCAGCAGGGCAGAAATGTATTGACTGCTGGTGCTGGCGGGAATGGTCAGGCGGTTGGTGGCTCCGATATTTTTGGGCCCGGCTATTTTTAACGGCGGGTAGCCTTCTTTTTCTACGTATTCAATTTGGGCACCTAATTTTTTCAACGCTTCTACCAGTACGCCGACGGGTCGTTCTTTCATCCGATCCGAACCGGTGAGGATACGACTGCCCTTTTTCATCGACAGATAGGCCGTCATAAAACGGAAGGTGGTGCCGGCAGCGCCGGCATCCAGCACCTGGTCGTCCGAGGCCAGCAGGGCTTGCATTAGTTCGGAGTCCTTTGAGGTGGAAAGGTTTTCGATGTCGAAATGCCCGTCGCAGAGCGCCCGGATGATGAGTGCCCGGTTGCTGATGCTTTTGGAGCCATCGAGGTGAATGTGGCCCCGGAGGCTGCGTTCTTTTTTAGAAATAGTATAGGTCATGAATAACTGTTGAATAGTGTTGGAAAGCCAAAGCTACGGGAAGTTGGTAAAAGCCGGGTTGGGTGCGCTTCGCTAAAACAGCATTGTTTTCATTACCACCCGGACAACAATCAGGTTTGGATATGCCTATGCCAATTTTTTCAATCAGTCTGGTTTTATCCGGGAGGTAGTAGCCAACGAAGCAGACGAACTGCCTTTTCTGGTTCGCATGTTGGACGGAAGAATAATTGTCACACAACATCTGTGCGAAAAATCTCAACTGGACAACTATCCGGAGATCTTCTTCATCAACAGTATAAACACAGCGCATATACCGGATGAATTGACTCGCTTCGAAAAAGCTGATGGAGTCAATGAGCTTGCCAACTTGAACTTATTTTGGGATTGGTCCTTTCGAAAGTTCTGGTGTGTATTTTCCCTTAAAATCCCTTTGGGTCGAGTAATCTGATGCCTCAAAGCGAAATAAATCCTCCGGCCCTCTTGCATAAAATAAAAATTTAAGAAAATTTTAATTACACGGTACTAAAAGGGCAATCCACAGAGAAAGCAGACAGGGGAACCTCTGTCGCTCGACCAACTATTCAGGAGAAGAATTTTGCTAACCAAATCGAACTATTTACCTTGCGTGCGATCCATAAATTATTTTACAAATGGATGTATTTCAGAATTTCGATCAACGTACTGAAGAGCTCTCGATCGCCAGCCGCTGAATGGGAATTCGGTGATACAATGACCAAAATTTTGCAGTACAACCTCATGAAACAAACAAACCGAATGAAACGATTACTTCACTGCTTACTATTCAGCTGCTTGTTGGCAAGTATCCCCGTTGGGACGATGGCACAGCCTTGTATGGAACTTATCTGGTCCGACGAATTTGACGGTACCGCCCTGGATACCAGCCTTTGGAGCTACGACATTGGAAACGGATGTCCGAACCTTTGTGGCTGGGGGAATAATGAAGAGCAGTATTATTCAGATTCTCCCGAAAATATCAAAGTGGAAAATGGCCACCTGGTCATTACTGCAAAGGAAGATACCCTTGGGGGGGTGTCCTATTCATCTGCCAAAATCACGAGCCTGAGAAAGGGGGACTTCCGATACGGCCGCTTTGAAGCCCGCATGAAGTTTCCCACAACACAGGGGATGTGGCCTGCTTTCTGGATGCTCCCGACGGAACAGGTCTACGGAGGATGGCCGGGAAGTGGGGAAATTGATATCGTGGAGATGATTGGGAGCAATCCCGGTCGAGCCGTTGGAACGGTCCACACCGGCTTTCCTTATGCCTACAATTCCGGATATTATGATTTGCCGCCGGGCGAAATATTCGCCGACGACTTTCACTTGTTTGCCATGGAATGGGAGCCGGGTTCCATCACCTGGTTCGTGGATGGCATCCAATACCACCAATTGACACCGAATAATATTGGTCCCTGGGCGCCTTTTCAGGAAGATTTTTATCTCATCCTGAACCTGGCTGTGGGGGGAAATTGGCCCGGAAGTCCGGATGCCACCACCGTGCTGCCGCAAACTCTGGAGGTAGATTACGTAAGGGTTTACAACCGGCCGGACCGGCTCCCGATCAGGGGTGAGCAACCTATGGTAGAGGCGGTTGGCCTCGAATACCGCACCTTCGACATTGCCGGCGCTAACTACCTCTGGACGTTACCCGCCGATGCCACAATCACCTCCGGACAGGGTACTCCCCAAATCACGGTGGACTGGGGCTGCACTCCCGGAGATATTGCGCTCGAATTGCAGACCGCTTGCGGTACAGCGAACCTCTCCTACGCTGTACCCGGTTTCGTGCAACCGACCCTCTCCGGTCCGGGTATCGTTGCCAAAACCGAATCGGGCATCACCTACAGCGTTTCGCAGGCCAGCAGTGGCACCTTTACCTGGGAAGTGCCAACCGGCGCCAGTATTGTCTCCGGACAAGGCAGCAACGAGATTGTGGTGGACTGGGGCTGCGATCCCGGAGAGGTGGTCGTCTCTTTTAACAGCGGCTGTGGGGTGACCTTCAGCGACACCCTGCCGGTGGCGCTGCGGGACTATGCCATCAGGGGGCAGGTCTCCCTGCCCGCTAATAGCAGCGGTCGTACTTACTATACCGATGAGTCTCCCGGTGCAAACTACACCTGGTCGGTCTCCTCCGGCGCCAGCATCGTTTCAGGACAGGGTACCTCTGCCATTGAGGTCGATTTCGGGACGACGGACGTGGTCATCAGTCTGACGGTCGGGACGCCTTGTGGAACGGATACGTATGACCTCCCCGTAGTCATTGAAGAGTCGTTTCTGTACGTTGATTTTGATAGCATAGATTTGGAATTCATACCCTTCGAAGGGGCCGTATTCGAGGAGGTGGACAACCCTTTACCTTCCGGGATCAATATGAGCGCCAGGGTAGGCCGGGTTAACAAAACGCCCGTAGCTGCGCACTTTTCGGGCATTGAGGCGGACGTGTATGAAATCGCGCTGGATCTCAGGCCCATCATGACGCAAAAAGTATTGTCCAGCACCACAGGAATTGTCCGATTCATGCTGGACGACGAGACAACCGGAAGCGATCGGCTCAAGATAGATATGAATTATGGCCCCAACGACGTCAATCAATGGGTCCAACTGGTCTATGATTTTACCGGGGCGCCCGACGAAGTCTATGACCAGCTCAGGTTGACGTATAATCACTTTGTCACCACTACGGAATACTGGTACTTTGATGATGTGATGGGCCACACTGCTTCGGTCTCGAGCACCAGTTTGGGAGAAGAAATGACCAGGGTGATTACGGTTTATCCCAACCCATCCTCAGGTCTGTTTACTGTGGATACCAAAGACCTCTTCCCTGTGGGCAGTACATACGATCTCGAAGTCCTGGATTTGCAGGGACGGTCTATCCTCAGGCGAAAAGTCCTTGCACCGGGACAACTGGAAGCGTTTGACCTCAGTGATCAGCCCGCGGGCATGTACTTCCTGCGCCTGAGCGGACAATCACTCCACTACGTCAAGGCTATCCAGAAAATGGAATAATCAGATACTCCTTCGTCAGGCAAACTCTCATGGGGGTCTGGGTTTGGTGTTCCATGTTTCCGTTGAACATCAAATCTTAGACCCCCTGTTGTTTCAAACAGGACCCTGAACCATTTACCTTGAAAAAATTAAATCGCCGCCTTCCCTTTTATCAAAAATCATTGACTCCAATGGTCAGATGTTTTTTCCTCTGTTCAGGCGTCTGTACTTTTCAGCGTCTTTTCCCAGCAATTTAAAGGCCCCGGCATATGTGTTTTTGCTGATCTTTCTTGAAATCCCCCTATTCAATACCCTCTCGCTTGCAATACGATATTCATTAACTCTTCACCCCGTTTCATCCGCTCATAATTTTCGACGATTTGCAAAACCGCCGTCCGGGGATTCGTCAAACCGGCCACATGTGGCATCACAGTTATTTTGGGATGAGCCCAAAACGGGTGATCCTCCGGCAATGGTTCTTCGTGAAAAACATCGAGTGCGGCGCCTGATAAATGCCCTGTATCAATGGCTGCTAACAAGTCTTTTTCTATCACGTGCCCGCCCCTGCCGACGTTAATGACGTATGCGCCTTTTTTTAATTTTGCTAACCGGGCTTCGCCTAAAATGCCGGTGGTACCGGTGGTAAGCGGTAATATATTTATCAAAACATCGGTCAGGTTCAATAATTTGTCGAGGCCATCTTCTCCGGTAAAACTTTTGACGCCCTTGATGTTTTTTTCAGAACCGGACCAGCCCAGCACATGAAAACCTGTTTCGGCAAATTTGCCAGCGACGTAGCGGCCTATTTCCCCCAGTCCCAAAACCGAAACGGTCGTTTCTTTAATGGTTCGGTAGCGATGTTGTTGCCACTCCTTGTCCAGTTGTTGTTGAAAATAAATGCGGGTATTTTTCAAATGGTTCAGCGCAAGCATCAGGCAATATTCCCACATGTCTTCGGAAAGCTGCGGATCGACAATTCGGGCAACCGGGATATTGTCTTTTAATTTTTGAACATCAAAAATATGCTCTACGCCCGCCCCCAGTGATTGTACCGCCCGGAGGTTGGGAAATTCAGACAGTACCCCGGCGGGTGCTTTCCAGACGGCCGCAAACTCCACCTCCTCCGGAGAGGCCACATCCGGGTAGATTTGGATGCCGGTATCCGGCAGTTTTTCCCGGATGGCCCGGGCCCAGTTTTTGGCAAAGCGCGGGTGACAGATGATGATGATTGACATATTTTGCAGGTGAAGTATGGATGGTTAATGTTTTAGTGTAAAAGAGCAGGGTTTATTTGGTTTTCCCGGGAGCCAGCCGGGCCAGGCCCGATCCTTTCCCCGTTGCCGATGACCGGCGACCAAAGACCGGCGGCAAGAAAATACACTTTCCAATAAAAAACCAGACCTTTGTGGTATAAATCAAAAATTCCGATCACAGTCCGCAAGAAAGTTGTGGAAGTAATGAAATAAATAAGACATGACATTTAAAGAATTGAATCTCATCGAACCGATCCAGCAAGCGCTCGCAGATGAAGGATACGAAAAACCAACCCCCATCCAACAGCAAGCCATTCCGCATGCACTCGAAGGGAAAGATGTATTAGGTTGTGCCCAAACAGGCACCGGTAAGACTGCGGCCTTTGCCATTCCTGTTTTACAAAACCTCCTTAAAGTAATGCCGCCCAACGGGCAGCAAAGAAAGATCAAAGCGTTGGTGCTGACCCCTACCCGGGAGCTTGCCATCCAGATCGGTGACAGCTTCAAGGCGTATAGCCGCCATGTGAAAATTCACGGCATGGTCATTTTTGGCGGGGTATCGCAGAAGCCACAGGAAAGCCGGCTCAAACAAGGTATTGATGTGCTGGTCGCTACGCCCGGCCGCTTGCTCGACCTCATGAACCAGGGGTTGATATCCCTGTCCGATGTGGAAATATTTGTCCTCGACGAAGCCGATCGAATGCTTGACATGGGTTTTATCCACGACGTGAGGAAAGTGATCAAGGCCCTGCCGACCAAAAGGCAGACCCTGTTTTTCTCGGCAACCATGCCGGGCGAAATCGCCAGCCTGGCCCATGATATCCTCATCGACCCGGTAAAAGTAGCCGTGACGCCGGTGTCTTCCACTGCTGAAAAAATAGAGCAGTCGGTCTATTTTGTAGAAAAGAAAAAGAAAAAGAAACTGTTGATCGATCTGTTGCAAGACGAGTCCATCGTTACGGCTCTGGTCTTTACCCGCACCAAACACGGGGCTAACCGGGTGGCCAAAGACCTCGACCGGTCGGGTATTTCGGCCATGGCCATCCATGGTAATAAATCGCAAACCGCCCGGCAAAAAGCACTCGGTAGTTTTAAAGACGGGAAACTGAGGGTACTGGTAGCCACCGATATTGCCGCCCGGGGTATTGATGTGGACGAGTTGTCTCATGTTGTCAATTACGACCTGCCCAACATTCCCGAAACGTACGTCCACCGCATTGGCCGGACCGGCCGGGCCGGATTGAGCGGTAAAGCCATTTCTTTCTGCGATGTGGAAGAACTGCCTTATTTAAAAGATATTCAGAAACTGATCGGCTTGCGGGTTCCTGTCGTCAGCGACCACCCTTATCACTACGACCCCAACAACCCGCCCGCTGTTGAGCCAAAAGAGGACCGGCCTTCCAGGTTTGGTCGCGATAACCAAAGGACCGGACGCCCGTCGCGGGATGGCGGTCAAAGATCCAGAAGAGATGGCGGTCGCCCCGGCAGCCGGGAAAAATCTGGTTCGGAAGACAGTGCAAACGAAGAGCGGCGCTCTCCGTCCAGTAATAAAAACAAAAGACGGCGGCCGGATGGCGAAAAAAAGGCCAGACCCGAAAGAGGTGACCGGCGGCAGGATAACAGAAAGCCTAAAGCACCCCGCAAGGAAGAAGCCCCCGGAGCAGCAACCGACGCCGCAACGGAGGAGAAAAAAGATAGCGGCGACCAGCAGTGGTCCTCTATTTTTAAAAAACCCAATACGGGAAAAAAGGGATTTGTCATCAAGAGCGACCGGTACGACAAACCTAAAAATGCACCTAAACGCCCCTACCGGGGAAAGAATAAATAATGATTAAACAAACCGGGTCGTTCCTTGCACAGAGGAACGACCCGGTTTCTTTTTGCACCTGTTGTGGGGTGAATCTCTGACTCTAAAATCTCACCCTCGTGCTCAAAATAACCAACTGATCTTCCTTCGACCAGGTATAATTGACCATGAATATGGGAAAAGAAGCAACCGTACCGGTCAGCCCCAATCCATAGCCGCGGTGCCAAACCTTCGACTCCTCGTCCGGCTGCCAGACCCGCCCAACATCGTAATTGGCCACCAAACCAAAATCAACGGGCAAAATGATTTTAACATCTTGCAGAAAATCAAAACGGTACTCTACATTTTGGAAAAAAGCCGTGGTGCCGGCAAACCGGTTGCGTTGATATCCTGACAGGTTTACATCCTCCAGCAGCGTTTTTTGTCCGCCGATAAAATTACTGTGGTAAAAAGCAAAATCGCCCACCAGCGTGGAAACACCGGTGCGGGACGCAACCACGGAACGCAATCTTTTTAAGGGTAAATAAACAGATAGCCGGCTGGCATACCTCATGAATTGATACCCGGCTCCCTCCAGGTCGGTTTGCAGGGCCAGTTTGTTTTCCCATTTAATCCCCTGTCTGGGTGCTGCTTCCTGATCGACATTGCGAAAAGTATAACCCAATTCCCCGCCCAAATAGTTGGTCGCTAAAAAGTCGGCCGGTTCGAGCATGGCCGCAGGTGTACTAATGAAAAAGCCTTCCCCTTGCCGATTCACATCGATGCGTTGGAAAATTGGTTCGAAGCTTAGTTTGTGGTTTTGATATTTGGAGTCGATGTAAAAAATCGGGCGGATGTCCAGTTCGTCATAATCGGCAGAATGGTAGTCCCGGTTCGAAGGAAACAACAAGGTAGTCTCGTTGCCCATGCCGAAATACTGGCTTTTGTAATTGGGGCCCAGGTATTGGGCACTGAGCCCGACATTCAGGGGGCCCCAGATATTTCTGAAATCGCCCTCATAACGCATGGCAAAAGCACCGGAAAAAGAGTAATGCAACCGGGCAGCGTGCTTCTGGGCATAGGGTTTTTTCCGAAAAGCAAATGTCCGGATGGCGTATCCTCCCCCGATGAAAAAAACATCGTCCCGGTTGAAGCCAAGTACGACCAAAGGCAGGGGCTTGGGGTATTTATGCTCGAAGCGGTCGTACAGGTTGATCGTCTCCTGATCCGAGGTCAGGTTTTTCGTTTCGGAACCGACGACAACCGTCGTGCCCCTGGCGGTGTCATATATCAGGTTTTTTTTCCTGCCTGACCGGACCTCGGAACTGTCCAGGAACACATCGTTTCCATCGCCACCAATTGCCCTGATGCGAATACCTTTCTTTGTTTTTCCGCTAAATTTAAAAACGTCATCCTGACCAAAACCGTAGAGGCTGATCTCTTTCGTTTCATGCGTATAAAAGTCTCTTTGGAAATAGAGGGTGGAAGGCGTCTGGTCTTTTTCCAGTTTAAATACTTTCACCTGGGTCACCGTGTCGTGCAGCCGGTTTACGACAAACATCTCCCTTTTGTCGGAGCCCAGGACATCCACCTGGCGGGCATTCAGTTCGTACATCTGTTCGGCCCACAGCGGGAGTTTGTCCCGCCGGATTTTCAACAGCCGGATGATGTATTCGCCGTGCAGGTTAAAGACAGGAGCCGGCCAGGCACGAACGGCTGTTTCGATGACCTCGTCCGTCAGTTGGCGCTGCATATCCTCGGCGATGGCCCTCCACTCCGACCGGCTGGATTCGGTGATAAAGGTGCGGTCCACGTATTTTCCGTGCAGATTCAGACCGGCCAGGTCGCGGATATTTTCCCCAAAACCCTGGGCCTGCCGGAAGGCCCATTTCTGACCGGCAATTTTTAAAAGAACTCCGTCATTTTTGGGAAAAGAAAAATCGCGGTCGCGGGGGATAGGGTGGTAGGTCTCACCATCCATTTCATTTTCGTACACTGCCCACCGCCACTGGTCGTCGTGCCGGTCAATATCTCCGATATAGACATCGAACAGGCGGCATCGGATCATGGCCGATTCCTCCACTTTGTTTTTCAGGTTCTTTCTTGTTTTTTGTAAAACATCAGGGGTGCTCTCGATGTCTTCTGCCCGGCCAAAATTGGGGAATGCCGACATATCCCCTTTGGGGCGCCCTTCCCAAACCACCAGTGTGCCCGCGAAAGATTCATTGAAACGACCCAGCTCATGGCTGGAAGGCACATAGCCCAGATGCGGCACGGCATGGTTGATCCCGACGGCCTCCGACAAAGTAGGCATGACCAGGGCCGGATACGGGTGAGTGGCCGTGAGGGCGTCTTGCAGCCAGGTTTTTACAAAAGTCTTTTGCAGAAAACGGGGCAGTTTTTTCGTGACATCCTTTTGCACCGAACGCATGGCGTATTCGGTACCGTCGGGCCGCCTGACCCGGAGGGATTTGGTCTGTACCCCACCGCCTAATTTAACGGGGGAGAATTGTTCTTTCGCAAAATCGACTACCGGAACAGTGACGGGGGTCAGCCAGGCCTGACGATAGTTTTCACCAATCAGTTTGTTGCTGAAAAAACCCTTTCGGTCGTATTGTGAATCGGCGATCAGGGTAATGCTGTCCCCGGGCATCAGTTCCGGGATCAATTCGTAATCGCCCGAATCGGCAGGTTTGATGGGCTGCCGGAATGCCAGTGTTGGTTCCGTTTGTTGCGAGTGGGAAAATGTCCAGGCTTCGAGCCAGACGCTGCCGTCTTTATGGTAGTTGATTTTGAAAAAGCCAATAGCCGATTTGGCAAAAATAGCATTTCCCGAACGGGGGACAAAATCGGTGCTGGCGGCCGATCCACTGACGATGTAATGCTGCTGGCCTTTGTTTTCGCTGATATATTGCAGACTTTGATCATTGCCCCCGGCGTAGGTCAGATTGGGGTACAGTTTGAAAATGTTGACCAGCTGTTCTTTCATGTTTGCGTAGCGCACATTGGAGATGTCCTGCCCGCTGCCGATGCCCCGACGGTAAAGCGGATAAATGGATCCGATGACGGGTAGTGGCAACCACAGGTTCTTATTGATTTTGGTGAGGGGGAAGAGGTGGTGCCGGAGCGGAAAATAGCCCCCGTGGATGCCCACGGAAAATAAGGCATGGTGCCCGACGACCAGCACCTGGCGGTCATCGTACTTTTCCAGAAGTACCTGCAGCGCTACCAGGAAATCGGGTTCGTTGTTGATGCTGCAATGTTCGCTACCGGTGTTCCGGCCTTTCTGCTGCAGCCACCATTGTGTATCCAGGGCGATAATGACGGGGCCTTTTTTGGTTTTGATCACTTCCGGCCCCGGACATTCGTGGCAGGGCAAAGCAATTTTTTTATCCTTCAACCTTTCCGTAATCACCTGTTGTTGCTGGTCGAGAATGGAGCGGCCGTCGTGGCTCCCTTTGCCCCAGTCCTCGTAGCCCGGCAGGAAAATAGTCTGACCATCGTAGTTTTCCAGCATTTTTTCGAGGGCAAAAAAATTGGAAGAGGCTTTCCGGTTGATGCCCGGAGACAGAACGGGGAGGCCGTCTTTGACGATGTTTCCCAAAATAATGACACTGCTGTTTTCTCCGGCAGTTGTCAGTTGTTTGTTTAAATAAAAGGGGAGGGGTGATTTGTAAAAAGCTCCGTTAGAGGTGCCGCCCACTAAATAGACCTGATAGTCGATTTCGCTGCTGGGGGGGGGCAACGCAAGGTTCTTGTCCGTTGGGTCATGATCGGTAAGGGGGTTCCTGCTCTGAGAACAGACAAAAACAGGCAGGGTAAATAACAGGAATAAGGATGGTAGCAGGCCCTTCATTTGGCAGAAAGTTGGGTAGAGATGCAAGGGCAAAATTCGCTAGTTAACCGCAGGGGCTAGGGTGAGATTGGTCAGCCCGGAAGGTGGAAATATGTCAGGCTCCGGGGGAGCCTGACATAGCGGTCAATTTGACGCCGGTTGACCCTGGTGGGTATATCCGGAAAATCCATCTGGTTTTTCTTCATCAAACTGGCCGCGTTGACCATCATCAAGCACCTGCTGTCAGACGACGCCTTCTGCCAGCATTGCATTGGCAATTTTTACAAATCCTGCAATATTAGCACCTTTCACATAATCGACGTCGTCGCCGTTTTTACCATATTCAACGCATTTAGCGTGGATGTTGCGCATGATCTCGTGCAGTCGGCTGTCCACTTCCTCGCGGGACCAGGAAATCCGCAGGCTGTTCTGCGACATTTCGAGGCCGGAGGTTGCGACGCCACCGGCGTTGGCTGCTTTCCCCGGTGCGTACAGGGTTTTAGCCTTCTGGAACACTTTAATGCCTGCATTCGTGGTGGGCATGTTGGCCCCTTCAGCGATGGCGATACATCCGTTTTTGACCAGCGCCTCTGCATCTTTTTCTTCAATTTCATTTTGAGTAGCGCAAGGGAAGGCCAGGTCGCACTCGATGTCCCAGGGTTTCTGATTTTCAAAATACAACAGATCGTAGGCTTCGGCAAACTCCTTGATACGGCCCCGGCGGTTGTTTTTCAGGTCCATGACGTAATCGAGCATCTCCCGGGTGATACCATCCCGGCAATAGACCGTGCCGTTGGAATCGGAAAAGGTCAGCACTTTGCCTCCGATTTCCAGGATTTTTTCCGCAGTAAACTGAGCCACATTGCCGGATCCGGAAACTAAACATTTTTTGCCTTCCAGAGTGTCTCCTTTTTCCTTTAGCATTTCCTGCATAAAATAGACCGTCCCGTAGCCGGTTGCTTCGGGCCGGATAAGACTTCCTCCGTACTCAACGCCTTTGCCGGTGATGACTCCGGTATGCTCATTTTCCAGCCGTTTGTACATGCCGTAAAGGAATCCTACCTCCCGTCCGCCTACACCAATATCGCCGGCGGGCACATCCCGGTCGGGGCCGATATGCCGGTACAACTCCAGCATGAAAGCCTGGCAGAAACGCATGATCTCAGCATTGGATTTGCCTTTGGGGTCAAAGTCAGCACCGCCTTTACCGCCACCCATAGGCAGGGTCGTCAGGCTGTTCTTGAATACTTGTTCGAACCCCAGAAATTTGAGGACACTCAGGTTGACGGTAGGGTGAAAACGCAGACCGCCTTTGTAGGGCCCGATGGAATTATTGAATTGTACCCGGTAGCCCTTGTTTACCTGAACTTCCCCCTTGTCATCGACCCAGGTGACTTTAAAAGAGATGACCCGGTCGGGCTCGATCAAGCGTTTTAATAGTCCGAATTGCGCATATTTGGGATTTTCCTGGATAAACGGAAGCACGCTGGTTGCCCATTCCTCAACCGCCTGGTGAAACTCCGGTTCGTTCGGATTTCGTTGCCGGATTTCGTCCATGAAGGTGTCGAGAGTGAGGGTGGTTGATTTGGTTAGGATTGACATGATTGGTATTTTATAATTTTAAAGTGTATGATTAAATGTCGGCTGAAAAGGCCGGCAATAAAAAAGGGAGGTGGCCTTTTAACCAGTGGTAATATTTTCGGCAAAACACCAAATTATCACTGATTAAAATGACTGTGGCAAGTGATAATTTTCATCGGTAAAGTAATCGTGCAGCAATGCGGAACAAGATTATTTTTTGCGAAACACGTCAGTTTACAGGCTATATAGGCGTTTTGACCGCCAGGTGAAATACCGACGGCACATGAGCAGGATAGTCGGTAAGCAGCTGCCACACTTGAAAGACAGTAGTAAAAGCTACGGATAAGAGCCAGGCGGTTGATACGCCGTTCCAGATTTTTCAAAATCCAAAAAGACGTGGAAAGTGAACAGTTCTTATCTGTAGCTAAAATGCACCAGAGAAAGGATTGTTTACATTTTTATTTCGTGCAGGTGATAAAATGGAAATAATTTTATTAATCCATACAGGACAAAAATGAAGAATCTTAATTTGTCTAAATGAGTTTACCCCCCTACCACCCTCAAGGGGGGACTGTTAAGTTCTGATGAATTCGGTTTTTAATAAAAATTAAAAAACCAAACATGCTTCGCCAGGGGCAGGGGATTTTTAGGTTTGAATTTGTGCTTGCGCTTGAATTTTAAAAACCTCCCCAGAACTTAACAACTCTGGGGTTAGGGGGGTGAGCCCGCAGAAACACATTGCCGAAAATAAGTGTTGTCCTGCACTCAGATTTTATTTTAAAAACGTATCCAGGCACCGTAGCGTTTACCGCAAATCCATGGCTTTACTCACCTTGTCATATAATTTTTCCGCTTCCGCAAAATTCAGGGTTTGCTGGCCGTCCGATGCTGCTTTTTCCGGTTCGTGGTGCACCTCCACCAGCAACCCGTCTGCGCCGGCCATCACCCCGGCCAGTGCCATTGGTTCGACGTATTTCCGCAAACCAATGCCGTGGGAAGGATCAACCACCACGGGCAAATGTGTTTTGTCTTTTAAGATGGGAATAGCGTTTAAATCCAGCGTGTTCCGGTAGGCTGTTTCGTAGGTTCGGATGCCCCGTTCGCACAGGATTATTTTTTCGTTGCCATTGGAGAAGACGTATTCCGCCGCCTGTAATAATTCATCGATGGTGCCGGACATACCGCGTTTCAGCAATACTGGTTTGTCCACTTCGCCGAGGGCATCCAACAGGTTGAAATTCTGCGCATTACGGGCACCAACCTGAAAAATATCCACGTAGTCAAGCATTTCCTCGATCTGCTCCGTGTGCATCACTTCGGTGATGATCTTGATGCCGTGTTCCCGGCAGCGCTCGTACCACATTTTTAACCCATCCTGTCCAAGACCCCGAAAAGAGTAAGGAGAACTCCGGGGTTTGTACACGCCGCCCCGCATGATCTTAATATTATTTTTGACGAGGTGGCTGATCATTTTGTCGACCTGCTCTTCCCCTTCAATGGAGCACGGTCCGGCCATCATGGCCATGCCTCCGCGAAATATTTTCACACCGTCGCCGAGGTCAATTTCCGATGGGCGTACCTTCCATTTTCTCGACACCAGTTTGTAAGCGTCGCTCACCCGGTGCACATCCCGCACGCCGGGTAAATTTCCGATTTTTCGGATGTCAAATTCTTTTTTTCCTACGCTGACTAAATAATCGGAAAATTGCGTAGAAACTTCGGTGGTCTTATATCCGATGGCATTGATATTTTCCAGTACATCGTTTTTTGATGCAGCGCTGATATTTTTTTCTAATTGAATAATCATTTTAATTAATGGTGAATGGTGAATGGTGAATGGTGAATAGAAAATCCGTGCGAATCAGTGTTGTCCGTGTTTCTTCTATTAGTTAATTGGTCGAAATATTTTCTCCCCGGATCATTTTTATAAAATCATTTATCTGCTCTCCTTTTTCCAGAGCCCGGATAAATGCACTGCCGACGACTCCGCCGTTCAGGTATTTATTGGTAATATGAAAATTGACGGCATCCGAAATACCAAACCCGACCAGTACCGGATTTTTTAATTTTAATTCAGAAAGCCTTTTAAAATAAGCCTCCTGCGTTGCATCGAACCGCCCCGATTTCCCCGTAGTCGTGGAAACGGAAACGGCATATAAAAAACCACCACTGGCTGCGTCTAGTAATTTTACCCGCTCATCGGAGGTTTGTGGTGTGACGAGAAAAATGGCGTGCAGCCCGTATTTTTGAAAAAGGGGACGGTAGAAATTTTCAAATTCCCGCATCGGCATATCCGGTAATATTAAACCGTCCACGCCAACTTCCCGGCATTTCTGGCAAAAGGCTTCGGCACCAAACACCATGACCGGGTTTAAATAACCCATTAATACGAGGGGGATATCTGTTTCTTTTCTGATGTCCTTTAATTGTTCAAATAATAATTTCAGCGTCATCCCATTTTCGATGGCCCTCAGACTACTCGCCTGAATGGTCGAACCATCGGCGAGGGGGTCGGAAAAAGGCATACCTATTTCTACAATATCGGCGCCTGCCCGGTCCAACTCCAAAATGGTTTTGCAGGTATCGGTTACATTTGGAAATCCTGCCGTGGCGTAAATGGCGAGGACGTTTTTTTTCTTTTTTTGAAATAATTTATCGAGACGGTTCATGTTTCTTTTTTTTTGCAGTTCGAATCCTTGGATTCGGACCCCGGACTTGTGCGAATCTGGGGATTCGCACTACATCAAATGTTTCATATAAGTACTCAAATCCTTGTCCCCTCTTCCCGACAGGCAGATCACAATAACTTCATCTTTTCCAAAATTCATCCGATCCAAAAGGGCGAAAGCATGGGCTGTTTCCAGTGCCGGAATGATGCCCTCCAGTCTCGACAATTCCACCACCGCTTGCAGGGCTTCCGCATCCGTGACGGGCAGGTATTCTGCCCGGTGGGTGGCGGCCAGATGAGCGTGCAATGGCCCGACTCCCGGATAATCCAGCCCTGCTGAAATCGAATAGGGTTCGATCACTTGTCCGTCGTCCGTTTGGATCAGGTAGGAGCGGCTGCCGTGCAAAATGCCCGGTTTGCCAAGGGCTATGGTCGCCGCCGTTTCGCCGCTGTCTACGCCGTGGCCGGCCGCTTCGGCGGCGATCAGGCGCACGGAAGGCTCATTGATGAAATGGTAGAAAGCACCGGCGGCATTGCTGCCACCACCCACGCAGGCCATGACGGCATCGGGCAGTTTGCGGCCACATTGCTCCGGTAATTGCTCCAGAATTTCCTCGCTGATCACGGCCTGCAACCTGGCCACGAGGTCGGGGTAGGGGTGCGGCCCCACTACGGAGCCGATGATATAATGTGTGTCCGAAGGGTTTGATAGCCAATCTCTTATGGCCTCGTTGGTAGCATCTTTCAGGGTCATACTTCCGCTGAGAGCCGGAACGACCTTGGTGCCAAGCAGTTTCATTCGGGCCACATTGGGGGCCTGCCGTTCGATGTCCAGCTGGCCCATGTAAACGACGCACTCCAGCCCCATCAGCGCACAGACGGTGGCGGTGGCCACACCGTGCTGTCCGGCGCCGGTTTCGGCAATGATGCGCTTTTTGCCCAGCCGCTGGGCCAGCAATATTTGCCCGATGGTGTTGTTGACCTTGTGGGCGCCGGTGTGGCAGAGATCCTCCCGTTTGAGGTAGATCTGCGTATTATATTTTTCGGACAAACGCTTGGCAAAATAAAGCGGCGTAGCCCGGCCAACGTAATTTTTCAGCAGGTAGCGAAACTCCTTTTGGAAGGCAGGATCGGCCAAAACGTCGAGGTAGCAGTCCTGCAATTCCTGCACATTGGCGTGGAGCATTTCGGGGATGTAGGCACCACCAAATTCGCCATAGTAGCCCTGCTCGTCAATCGCTATTTTTTGAAATTTTTCAGTAACCATGTTTTATTTTTTTACATACTCTTTTATCAATCCCGCAGAGAGTAATAAAAGAGTGTTTAATTAATTTTTTATTTCATAAAAGAATCGTTTTACTGCCTCCGCATCTTTTAAACCAGGCTCCAATTCAAAGCGGCTGTTAATATCGACCCCAAATAATTTGGGATGATTTATTTTTTTTATTTCCGCTGCATCTTCGGGGCCGATTCCGCCACTGAGAAAAAAGGGTTTTTCTCCTTTGTAATTATTTAAAATAGTCCAGTTAAATGCGATGCCGTTTCCGCCCCGTTCTTTGCCTTTGGTATCGAATAAAAAAAGATCGCAAACGGGTTCATATTTTTTTGTTGTGGAAAAATCAAAATCGTCATCTACGGAAAATACTTTTATAACTTCGATATGTTCATCTTTTAGTTTTTTGCAAAATTCAGGTGACTCGTCTCCGTGTAGTTGCACCGCATTTAATGTATGTTGTTCAATGATGGTTTTGATTTTATTTAATTCTTCGTTGACGAAGACGCCGGTCTTTATTGGTTTTTTAGAGTCTTTAACGTCGGCAGGGTTTTGAACCCTGCCGACGTTTTCACTTGCATACCGTTTCGATTTTTTGTAAAAAATAAAACCCATGTAATCCGGCTGCAAGGGCAGCAGCGATTGTATATTTTCGGCCTGGCGAAGTCCACAGATTTTTATTTTCATTTTTTCTGCTTCGTTAAAAAATATGAAATGCCGGGTGTGTTTTAAATTTTTCCAGTTCGGAAATAAACTCCAGGCAGGCGACTTCCGGCTGGCTGTTTTTCATGAACGATTCCCCAATCAGCAAGCCATCGAAGCCGGCCAATAATAAGCCCGCTGCGTCTTTGGGGTCGCTGATGCCGCTCTCCGATATTTTTGCGATTCCTTTGGGCAGCAGTGGTAATATTTTTCGGGAATTTTCAACCGAAGTTTGAAAGGTTTTTAAATCCCGGTTATTTACACCAATGACATCTATATTTTCACAAAAGTGATCAAGCTCGTTTTCGTCGTGTATTTCCAGTAAAACCTGCAGGCCGAGCGAATGAGCCGCTGCACTTAATTTTTTCGTCTCGCCGGGTGAGAGGCACGCCGCAATGAGTAAAATAGCATCCGCTCCGATGGATTTGGCCTCCATAATCTGGTACTCATCAATGGTAAAATCTTTCCGCAAAATGGGGCAATAATTAAATTTCCGGGCTTCGCTCAGGTCGGTACTTTTTCCACCAAAAAATTCGGTATCAGTCAGAACAGACAGGGCGGAAGCACCGGCTTGCATGTAGCCGATGGTCACTTGCTCCACGGAAGCATATTTATTGATGTCGCCTTTGGAGGGCGAGCGCCGTTTGAATTCTGCGATGACGCCCGATTTGTCTTCATCTTTTAAGTATTTTACCAGGGAAACACATTCGGTTTTGAAGAAAATGGAGGTTTCGAGCAAATCGGTCGGGAACAGTTTTTTTCGCTCGGCGACTTCCTTCTTTTTATGGGCAATTATTTTATCGAGAATATGCATTTTATTTTTCTTTGTTATTTTTATTTATTCAAGCCCTTTTGTCATCCCGAAGGGATTTGTTCACGTTAGAAGTGCTGTGTGAACAGATCCTCTGCGAGGATGACAAAAGGGGGTCAATTTAAACTGATCAGTTTTTTAAAAACAGTGAGTGCCTTGCCGGAATTTAACGACTCTTCTGCGGCGGCAATGCAATCATCCAATGACTCAGTCACTCCATAGGTCTGCAACGCCAGGGCTGCATTGGCGACGACGACCCGGTTCTGGGCCGGAGTGCCATTTCCTTCCAAAACCCGGACAAAGATCGTGGCGGCCTCCTCGACCGTTTCGCCACCATAAATGTCGGCGGACGTAACGCCTCCGCCAAAATCGGCAGGTGTCAACATCCCTTCACCGTCGTTGGTGAGGTGGGCCGTGCGGTCGGTCAGCGACACTTCATCGTAACCGCCAAGGGTATGTACGATGGTAAACTGACGGTCGGTTTCCTGCAAAAGGTAGCGGTAGATACGCCCCAGTTCCAGACTGAAAACGCCCGTGAACTGTGCCGATGGAAACGCCGGATTGACCAGCGGCCCGAGCATGTTGAAGAACGTTTTGATGCCCAGGGCCCGCCGCACCGGGGCTACATTTTTCATGGCCGGATGAAACAGCGGCGCATGTAAAAAGCAGATGCCTGCTTCGTCCAGCTCCCGCCGGAGGTGGCCGGGATCGTTTTTAAAAGTATAGCCCAAATGCTCCATCACATTGGACGAGCCACAAACGGAACTGACGCCATAGTTGCCGTGCTTCGCCACTTTGGCCCCGGCCCCCGCTGCCACAAAACTGGCCAGGGTACTGATGTTGAAGGTGTTTTTCCCATCGCCGCCCGTGCCGCACAGGTCGATGGCGGGCGTACCGTCCAGATCTATCTTGATGCACAGATCGAGCAGGGCCTCCCGGAATCCGGCGAGTTCTTCCACGGAAATGCTCCGCATGAGATACACCGTGAGAAAGGCCGCGATCTGCGATTCGTTGTATGCGCCCCGGGCGATATTGGTCAGCACTTCCCGGGACTGTTCCCGGGAGAGTTTGCGGTGGTCGAATAATTGGTTTAAAATCTTTTTCACAGAAATAAGTGGTTTGAGTGGTTGGATGGTTTTTAATGCCGGCGTGCGATCGTTGCGAGGAACGAACATTTCGCCAGCAACATCAGACATCGTTAATCATTGATCCAGTTCCGCAGCATGTCCATCCCGTATTCCGTCATGATGGATTCAGGGTGAAATTGCACCCCCCGCACATCGTAAACTTTATGGGTCAGCCCCATGATTTGCCCGGTGTCGTCAACGGCTGTTTTGTCAAAACAATCGGGCAGGTTGTCGTTGGAAACGACCCAGGAGTGGTAGCGGCCCACGGCAAATGTTTTGGGCAAGCCTTGAAATAATTTTTCGTGATCGCCGATAACATTGACCGGGGTGGCCACACCGTGAAAAACATTGTCGAGGTTTTCCAGGTGGCCGCCGAATACTTCGCCGATGGCTTGCAAGCCAAGACATACGCCGAGGATGCTTTTCCGGGGTGCATGGGTCTGTATAAGGTCGCACAGAATGCCCGCTTCTTTGGGAAGTCCGGGGCCGGGCGACAATAATATTTTATCGTAGCGGCCTGCTTCCTCCACGGTGATCTGGTCGTTGCGGAAAACATCGGGCGGCGTGCCGGTGATGTCCTCCAGGTAATGGACGAGGTTGTAGGTGAAGGAGTCGTAATTGTCAAGGACTAATATTTTCATGCGATAAATTGATTACACTAAAACAAATGTTTCTTTAAAAAATGAACCGGAAATGTGGGCCGAAAAAACAATCGGGCAATTAAGTTCTTTGCACCTCCGCATATTATAAATATACCTCCGTTACACGGTGTTGATGGTTTGGTGTAAGTATTCAGATCGTCTCTGCGATCGTCAATGCCTTCCGCAACGCCCCGATTTTATTAAACACCTCCTGGCATTCCGATTCCTCTTTGGAATATTTCACCACTCCTGCCCCTGCCTGGTAGTGCAACCTGTTTTGCTTGCTGAAAAACGAGCGGATGAGGATGGCGTGGTTCATTTCTCCGGCAAAATTGAACATGCCCACACAGCCCCCGTAGAAGCCCCGGGCGTGGGGTTCGATTTCGTCGATGAGCTGCAACGCCCGGTATTTTGGTGCTCCCGAAAGTGTACCTGCCGGGAAGGTTTCACCCATCAGCCGGCTGCGGGAAGCGCCTTCCGGCAAGGTGCACTCCACTGTTGAAACGAGGTGGATGACGTGGCTGAAATACTGCACTTCCTTGTACACTTTTACCTGTACATTCTTGGCCAGGCGGCTGAGGTCGTTGCGGGCGAGATCCACCAGCATGACGTGCTCGGCATTTTCCTTGGGGTCGGCGAGCAGGCTCTCGGCAGCGGCCTTGTCGGACAGGTCGTCGCCGGTACGGGCCATGGTGCCGGCAATGGGATTGATGATGGCCGTGTCGCCCTTCACCATGATCTGTGCTTCGGGCGATGAACCGAAAATGCGGAACGCCCCGAAGTCAAAATAGAACAGGTACGGAGAGGGGTTGACGGAGCGCAAAGCCCGGTACACATTGAATTCGTCCCCCTCAAACTGCTGTGAAAACTGCCTTGCCAAAACGATCTGAAAAACATCGCCCCGCTGGCAGTGCTCCTTGCCCCGGGTCACCATCTGCATGAAGGTTTCGTCGCTCATGTTGGTGGTTTCGTCACCTGTTTTCCGAAAGGTAAAACTGGGAAAAACGGGGGCATTGATGAGGGTTTCGGCCTTTTCCATCTGGCTTTTTTCGCCTGCCGGCAAATTTTCCAGCAAGGTCATTTGGTTGGTAAAATGGTTGATGCAAAGGACGAAGCGGAAAAGTTTGTAACACAGTTCGGGAATGTGGCGGCCGGGGTCGGTCGGGGCTTTCAGCTCAATCGTTTCGAAGTGGGCAACGGCGTCGAAGGCGGCGTAACCAAAAAAGCCATTTAATTTTTTAGCTTTTATACTTTCTGATTTCCGGATTTGAAAACCAGCAAAAAACGCATCGAGCTCGGCAAAGACCAATTCCTTTTTGGCGACTTTTTTTTGCGCCGGTTTTTGTCCCGGCTTTATCGTTTCCAGCCGGCCATTTTCCAGTGTAATACTGGCCATCGGGTCGAAGCAAATAAATGACAGCGCATTCTCTTTTCCGTGGTAATCACTACTTTCCAACAATAAAGAGCCGGGGTAGCGGTCGCGCAGGCGGAGGTACAAACTCACCGGTGTGATGGTGTCGGCGAGCAGCGTTTTTTCCAAAACGGTCAATGCAATTTTGGTATCGGTGTCTATATCTGGTTCAAAAGTAGTTTGCATGAGAATTGGTGTATTTGTGAACTTGGTGTATTGGTTTTTACGAAGATGGTTTTCGATGTTGCGTAAAAACAAAAAAGGCCCGTCGCAACGACGAGCCTTTTCTGTTCTTATAATTGAATCATATCAATCAGGCAAGTTACCGTTGCGAGTTCGCTTCAGTTATTTGCCACCACCAGTTGATATGATTGAAATTGTGCATGATTATTTTTTAATGGGGCAAAAATAGAGGTGTTTCTCCCGGAAAAGCAAGTGAAATTTTTTGTTGCTAAAGCAAGTGTCTTTGTAAAAATCTGATTAGCAATGCTTTAAGAAGGGATTTTTTTTTGAAAATTAATCTGTTCTGCTCTTTTTTATTCCTTAAAAATCCGTTGGGCCGAGCAGTAAAGAACTTAATTGCCCGGTTGTTTTTTTCGGCCCACATTTCCGGTTTATTTTTTAAAGAAATGTGGTTCTTTAACAAATCCTGTTCATGCAAATTAACGGGGCACTTGAAGTGACCCGCTAATCCCAAGATTACTGATTAGGGTCTTTCTCCACCGATTTTCTTTCCTGTTCACACCACCTGACTAAACAACACACCTTCCGGCCGTTTCGCCCAATAACGGGCATCAATGGCCATGCAGATATTGCGGATAAACATGCTGCCTTTTTCCGTCACTTTTAATTGAAAAGGTGAACGCTCGATGAGGCCGTCCGCTTCGAGTTCCTGTAGCCTTTCCAAACCGGCAAACAGGGCGTCGCATTGTTCATTTTTATTTTTCCAGGAAGTCTGAAACTGGCACATAATATTCAGAATATGCCGGCGGATGATTTGATCTTCTTCCGTTAATACATGTCCTTTGGTAATGGGAAATTCGCCCGCATGCATGCGTTGCTGATAATCTTCTATTTTCTTTTCGTTTTGCACAAATGCATACCAGCTGTCGGAAATGGACGATGCCCCAAGTGCTAAATTTAATTCCGTAGAAAATGGTGTATATCCCATAAAGTTTCGGTGCAGGGTTCCTTTTTTAAAGGCAATATATAATTCGTCATTTTCCAGTGCAAAATGATCCATACCGATTTCGTGGTAGCCCATTTTTTCCAATAATTCCCGACCCAATTCGTATAGCTTTCTTTTATCCGCACCGAGTGGTAAATCTTTTTCCGAATAAGCCCGCTGACTGGGCTTTACCCAGGGCACGTGGGCATAGCTGTAAAAGGCGATGCGGTCGGGTTTCAGGATTTTTAATTTTTCAAAATTGTCGATAATATTTTCCGGCGTTTGCAATGGCAAGCCAAAAATTAAATCGAAATTAATCGACTCATACCCCAGTTCCCGGGACATATCCACTGCTGCTTTTACCTGTTCGTAACTTTGGTGCCGGTTAATTATTTTTAATATTTCATTATCAAAATCCTGGACACCAATACTGATTCGTTTAAATCCTACATCCGCCAGTGTTTTTAAATGTTCATAAGTCGTACTGGCGGGATGGGCCTCAAAACTAAAGGCATATTCCTCCGCTATTTTTGCATCGTTTAAAATATTGCTTAATAAATAATGCAGATTTTCCGGCGAGAAAAAAGTAGGCGTACCACCACCCAGATGTATTTCCCGGATCACGGGTTTTTCCGGTAAAATATTTAAATACATTTTCCATTCGGCCAGCACGGCGTTGATATAAGGTAATTCAACTGCGTGATTTTTGGTGATGCGCTTATTGCAGCCACAATAGGTGCAAAGATTTTCGCAATAAGGCAGGTGGATATACAGACTTATTTCGTTGTTTTCGGCAAATGCTTTTTGCACGGTTTTAATCCAGGCGCTTTGGGCCGGCGGCTCGGGTTGCCAGTAGGGAACGGTAGGGTAACTGGTGTAGCGGGGGGCGGGAACGTTGTATTTATTTAAAAGATCAGTACTCATTTCAATGTTGCATTAAGGTGGATAAATTATTCCCGCAAAATTGAAAAGAAAGCCAGGCCGGAAGGGTGACGAAAGTCATTATTGGTACTGACGATCGTTCCCGATTCTATAGCTTAATCCGTTCCATAATCAAGCCATCCGGGGTCATGTGCCCACCGATTCGCAGATGTAATCGGGGATGATGCCGTACGAACGAATCAACACTTCGGCCCTTTCCCTGCGGGTATTGCCGGTGAGCACCAGAGCGGTATCAATACCGAATTTATTGCCACCCAATATATCGGTATACAGGGTGTCGCCCACCATGAGAATTTCATTTTTGGTAAACATCCCTTTCTCAATTAATTGCTCGTAGGCATACATGAACATACTGCCGTCGGGTTTTCCGAAATGAATAAATGTTTTTTGGACAATGCGCTCCACAATATCGGCGACACCGCCGGTCGCGATGGCCACTTCGCTTTTGGAAGCCGGATAGGTTAGGTCGGAATTGGCCACGATGGTTGGAATATTTTTGCTTCGCAATAAATTGACCGCTTTGCTAATGTCCGTATTCCAGTCGAACCCCTCGTCATCCAAAAATACCAGCGCGGTGATATCCTCGGCATCTTCCAGGTCAAGATCCGAAATCGACACCATCGCCAGGCCCGCCTCATCGATATAATGGGCAGCATCTTCTGTGCCCAGATAAGCGACCCGACCGCCTTTTATTTTATTTACCAAATACTCCTTGGCCATCATGCCGGAAGAAATGATGTGTTCGGTTTTGATGGCTTCCAATCCAATGTCGTGAAATTTGGAAGCTAATAATTCCGGGCTGCGGGAGGCGTCGTTGGTAAGCACGTAAAATTCCCTTTCTGATTCAATTAAATATTGAACCGTTTCAATCGCACCGGGTATCAAACCTTTATAGGTTTTTAGTACGCCATAAGAGTCCAGAAATACAACTTTGTAATTTTTTACAACTGAACGAAAAGGTTGGATGGTCATTTTTATTTAATGGTGAATGGTGAATGGTGAATAACCTGCCCCGAATTCATTTCGGGGGTGAACTTAGGTTTGGAAATGAAAATGTGCCGATCACTTATTATTTTACAAATGGTTGCATTGTAAGTTGATAAAAGTTTATCGGGTTGATGAAGGTTGATGCCGTAGCTAAACTCATCAACCTGATATAAACTATATCAACATTCATTAACTCTTAATGCATTTACCTTTTATTTTATCGATTTCAATAATTTCTCGGGATCAAAAGAATTAATTTCGGGGAAATAAATATCAAAGGCTTCTTTTTGCAATTTGGTAGCATATATCTCATGAAAAAAATAACGACCGTTTTTTACCACATAATTTAAAATGAAAAAACGGTAGGCTTCTTTTAAAAATAATATTTCCTTTTCCGTGAGGGGAAATGTTTTATGATAGTATTTTAAAAAAAGCAAAAAGCGCTCCTCCATCAATTGGTTGATCGTATAACTGAAAACGCTGCGGTCGCCAATGTCCGAAACAACGCGGCTGAAAAAATAAAAATCCATCATGCGGTTGCTGATGCGGAACCAGTCATAATCCCAGCGGGAATATAATTTCGTATTTGGGGTGACGGAAAAATTACCAATATTCCAATCTACAAAAACGGGAATGGTGTCAAATTCATACACGCCGAGGCGTTCTATATTTTCCAGAAAAAGGTGGCACTGCCTTTTTATTTCATCCATGTTGTTGCGGTGCTCATACCGGCCCATATCCGTTTCCAGAATTTTCAGGAGGTCCAGCACATCCCACGACAAGGTTTTGGAAGAGGGTGGCAAGGTGTGCCGGATGGTGTGGCAGGTTTTGTGAAAAGCAGCGATCTCCGTAGCCAATTTTTTAATATGCACCTCGGTCAGCCTTTTGGGCATCAACTGCACGATTTTTACCGGTAAATAAAAGATGACCCAGGCATCAATGGCTCCGCTCTGAAAGCGGTGGACAAACAACTTGTCGCCTTTCATCAGCGAGCGGGCGAGGAAGTTGTCGAACGGCGCCGGCAGGTTGTTGTTCAGCACATTGATGATGGTGTGATCTTCCACAAAGTGCTCGTATTTTCCAAAATAAGACAACTTGGCGATGACCCAGCCACCGTCCTCCAGGGCTACTTTAAATACATGGTTAGTGGACACCCTGGCACTAATGTCACTGATGTTTTTGATACGGCGGGTGGCATCGTAGGCCATCCACGAGTATTTGATAATGGTGATGAAATCTATCTGGGTCATATTTTTTCAATGTAGCGCAGGCAAATGTCGGAATATTTTCCGGCTGACAGACCAATCTGTCGGGATGCATGGAATTTCATTTTTTCTGTTCAATCTTGCCTGGTAAATATCCGCTCCCGTTTATTCAGTTTGCTTGAGTTTGCCTCATTTTGTCAAACGTCCAACAAAACACTGACAAATGGCTGTTTTTTATCAGCTCATTTTTCATAATCCCGGAATTATGAGATACCTTACTTTTCGTTCAATTGAACACCCAATTTTCTCCAAACCAAGCGAAACGCGTTTACTGACATAACGAACTGATCACTGCCTCCCGAAGCGAGTTCGGGATTTCGCTGCGCTCAAATTGCCACTTGGCCGTCTCGCCCCAAAAATGTAGTTAATATGAAAAACAACATTTCACAACTCCGCAACCGAACAACTCCGCAACCGAACAACTCCGCTTACTAGCTATCTTTTTTGTTATGATCTTTAGCTCCGTATCATTCAGCCAATCTGCCTGTGAACAGTTGGAACGAACCAGCGGAGGCTATTCCGTAGGCGTAGGGTACGACTGTACGGGCCTTGAATTCGTTGTGGCAGATGTTGGATTCAGGCCCGAAGACTCGCACCCCGTTGCTTTTTGCAGTACCATTGAATTGAAGTTTAAGATCATTCTGTCCGGCAACCCAGCCTCCGTTTGTTCCAACGAAAACCTGCTGATCAATCTTTTTTTCAAAAGGATACCTGTGGCCAACAGCAACCCATGGACCATCGTCGGCAGCGAACCCTCGCTCACTTTTACCACGCAATCTTCCCAGTCTGCTTTTGACGACTACGGGATAGCAAATGCGGTGTTTTTTCAAGCAACCATACAAGCCCCGGATATGAGTTTGTGGGGCCCCGACGACAGCTATTGTCAGGAATATACTGTATTTCTGCAAACCAACGTTAACGCCAATAATACCGGCGCTGGTGCCAATTCCCCACAAATTGCTGCCGTGTCGCTGGAACACGAGGATAGTGGCGTTTGGACGGATGTACTCTGGAATGACGATATACTGATTTTTGCACAAACGGTGACCGATGTGGTTGGTGAACCCGGCAGCCCATCTACTTGGGACGGAACTGTGCTTTCCCAGTCCACCTCACCTATCATTCAGTTTAACGGCGAAGTGACCATGACTGAAAGCGTTATCATGGGGTCAAATGTCATGTTCGTGCTGATGGACGATGCAAAGTTGATCATCCCATTTGCAAAATTTTTGCAGTTGGATGATGGCCTTGCCCCTGGGCCCAATGAGGCGGATTTCCCGCCTACGATAAGAGGCTGCGATGATATGTGGCATTCGGTGGTGGTTGAAAATGGAGGGCGGCTATTGATGGACGGTGGCAGGATACAGGATGGGGAAGAAGGGGTGGTAGTGAAAACGAACGGTGGCCTCGATGTGGATGGTGCCTCCTTTATTAATAACCATGTGGGCATCCAAAGCGAATGGCAATCCGGTGACGCCTTTCTTTTCAATGTCCGCAATTCTATTTTTGAGGTGAACAGCCTGGGTCTCCTTCCTCCAATGACAGGCGCCACCAACGCTCAAGGCATCTTTGTCAATCACCAAGTCCTTCCTGTTGTCTTAAACAATAACTCCTACTCCAACATGGCCATCGGCGTCAACGCCCAAAACAGCAACGTCATCAGCAACGGCGAAACCTTCACTGACATCCCCGGCGCCGGCATCTACATGGGCTCCGACGGGCTGAACGGCCTGACCCAGTCCGGTGGCACCTTCGATAACGTGCGGGTAGCCATTGAGGGGCGAAACATTAACATCGTTTCCTCCGACAACCAGATGGACAATGTGAGCCACGGCTATCGCCTCTATAATGGTAAAGGCCGCAGCTTCGACATCCACGACAATACGATCAATGCTGATAACTTTGGGGTTCTGATGTTTAACTGGCGGTCGTCGGGTACTGCCTCCCTTGCCCTTAACACCATCAACATTGCCAATGCTACCAGTTCTGATGCAGCTGGTATCCGGTTGGCTGGGCTGACCGATTTTATACCCAAATCACTTGATGCCAATACTATCAACATCCAAAATGCGAGAAAGGGCATTCAACTACAGGATTGCGTACGGGTGTTCGCCACCGATAATGATATACAGAAAATTGGGGATTCCCAAGTTTGGAATGGCCTTTCAATAGAAGGCGGTGCGTTCCACAATCCCTATTGCAACAATATTTCCGGCAGTTCAACGGGCGGCACCCAAAAAGGTATCTTCGTCGATCAGGCCCCCTATGTCCGGCCCCGTTGTAACTCCACCGATAATTCACAGATAGGCCTGCACTTCGCTGGCTTTGGCCTAAAGCCCCTCATTCAGGGCAATTTTTTCCATGACCACAACAACGGCCTCGAAGTAGGATATGATAATGGCAACGATGCTGGCCTGCTGGGCAAGCAGGAGTTTCATGGCAACCAGTGGGGTAACATGGACGGAGATGGGCTAGTCCATTGGGGAGGGGATGTTTTGGCGCAGTTGTCACAGTTCGTGGTCAACTCGGCCGAGCCGGGCGGCAGTTGGACGACTTCGGCGGAACCAGATGATTTTATTGCAACAGATTTCAGTCAATTAAATCTGAAATGCAACCAAACGGTAGCGGGCTGTGATTCGCCTC
>JBFIJS010000003.1:0-28194 GCA_041600595.1 Saprospiraceae bacterium
GCTGCGTGAAAAGTCCCGGAGGGACTTAATCTTTGTAGTACTCGGCATGTCCCGGGAAACGCTCAGCCGATTGCAGGCGAGGACGCAACCGTAGGGTGGCTGCGTGAAAAGTCCCGGAGGGACTTAATCTTTGTAGTACCGACGAATAAGATTTTGTCCACCGTTCCAGCGGAACGGTATCTATTCTGCCAAAATGCCGTTCCGCTGGAACGGTTCCGGACATTCTTAACTGTTTCTACAAAGATGCACCCCCTACGGGGCTTCTTACATACTTCGACCTGAAGCCGGTGCTACCCAATTTTGTGACTTTTGTCAAATGACATCCCGCCATTCGCCCGGATTTTTGCGTAAAAAAAACATGAAGAGAAGCACCTTTCTGAAACAAACGGCCCTGGGTTTGGGCGCACTCCTCCTGCCCCGTTTTGCCCGCCCGGCCAATCCTTCTTTTTTCCGTAAAAAAGTCCTAATCATCGGCGCTGGCATGGCGGGTGCGGCGGCGGCGCAGCGGCTCGTGGCCAGTGGTTTCGACGTCACCGTGCTGGAAGCCCGGGACCGCACCGGCGGGCGCATACACACTTTCAGCGACTGGGGCCTCAACCTCGAACTGGGCGCCAACTGGATTCACAACGCCGACCATCCGGAAAATCCGCTGGCCGGGTTAGCCAAAAAAATGAACGTAACCTCCCGGGAAACCGACTACACGTGCTTCCGCCTGTTCGATGAGCAGGGCAAGAAAATCAGCCGCCTCCGCACGTTGCTTTATTCCATGAAATTACAAAAAGGAGTAGAAAAAGCCGCCGGGCATACCGGCACGCCCGATGAATCCCTGCAAGCCGTCCTCGACCGGGTGGTGGACGGCCGTTCGCTTTCCCGCAAGCAAAAATCCATGCTAACCTTTTTCGAAAATGCCAACGAAAACAACCTTGCCGCCAGCCTCGCCAATAGTTCCGCCCAATTTTACCTGAACTCCGAATTTCTCGGTACTTCCGGTAAAGACTTGCTGGTGACCGGCGGCTACGACCGCCTGCCGGCCGCCCTGCTGGAAGGTGCGAAAGTGCTGACCGGCCGCCCGGTGCAGCACATTCGGGAGCAGGCCGGGCGGGTAACCGTTGAAACGGCCACCGGCGAAACCTTCGAGGCGGATTTTGCCATCGTCACCGTGCCGCTGGGCGTGTTGCAGGCAGGCGGCGTCACCTTCGACCCCGTTTTGCCGGAGGCGAAAAAACGGGCGCTGGGCAGGTTGCGCATGGGGCATTTCAACAAGGTGGCCATGCAGTTTTCGGAAAAATTCTGGCGAGGCCACACCGACTTTCTGGTGTTTCTGGATGATTTGCGCAAAAACCTCGGCCTGGCCGTCAATTTCCACCACTACGGCGGCCAGCCGATTCTCGTGGCGCTGCCCGTAGCCGCCTCCGCCCGCTGGGTGGAGCAGGCCGGCGAGCAGGCCGTGCGGCAGCGCTGGACGGACATCCTCCACCGGGCCTACCCGAACCGCAACATTGACATGCAAAACCTGAAAATCACCGGCTGGGGTACCGACCCGTATGCGCAGGGGGCTTACTCCTTCGTGCCAGTGGGCGCAGGCGCTGCAGATTTCGAGGCGCTGGCCGGACCGCACGGCCGCATCCATTTTGCGGGGGAGGCGACCATTGCCCGGTTTCATTCGACGGTGCACGGGGCGTATTTGTCGGGCGTGCGGGAGGCGGAGCAGGTGGTGAAAAATGCCAACTGACCTCACAATGCCACCCGGAATCCCGCCCCCAGCAGCAGCCCCGCACCGAAGGAAGGCACGCTTTCCCGCCGCTCCACCCGACGGCCGGCAGCGGTGCCGCCGATTTCGAGGAAGAGCGAGGAGCCGTTCATTTTTTCGGTAAAAAACTCGAAGCCGAACAGGCCGTAGCCACCCGTGGCGAAGCCGTTACGGGAGAGCGCATTTTCCGAAAGGAGGAAAAGGACGCCGCCTTCGCCGTACACTTTGATTTTTTCGGCTATGGGCCAGCCGTTGGGGGCGATGCCGAGGCGGATGGTCTGGAAGGAGGCCGTTTGCGAGCGTGTTTCGCCGGGGATGTCGAGCCAGTGCCAGTTGCCAGCGAGGCGAAGGACGGGCCACTTGCCGGGCAGCGGTACATCGAGATTGAGGCCGAGGCCGAAGTCGCCCTGCAATTCCTGCAACTGGAAACCGACCCGAAAGGGGTGGCGGTCTTGTGCAACGGCGGATTTTGCGAAAGCGAAAAACAATAAAAATGCAGTGGAAAGGAAGAGGATGTTTTTCATGTCACGAAGGTTTTGTAGTTAATGGTTGAGGAGGTTGAGATGGCTGAGATGGTTGAGACGTGTCGGGGAACTCAACCCCTCTCAACTTTTTCATCCTTTGGTTGAGATGGGGTTGGAACCCTGCCGGCGTCGGTCAGGATGAATAGCGTTCCATTTTTTTCAGAAAATGGCCAATCGAAAAGCCGATGAGGAAGAAAAAAACGATGCCCACGCCAATGGCAAGCCAGATGATGTGTTGCGGTCCGACCACGCCGGGCAGCACCCGCACGGCCAGTTCGGCGAAGCCCGCCGCCCAGACACCGAGGGCTGCCCCGGTCATGCCCCGCACGTGGCGGGAAAGCCAGTTTCCGGACTTCCGGCGGATGGCGGGGAGTATACCATAAATGAGAGACGCCAGCGAAATCAGGACGAATACATGCAGGAAATTGAAGGTACCGGTAAGGTTGTACATACCCGCCGCCGTGACGTTGACCAGCAGCAGGCACCCGGCGAATACATAGCCCGCCCGCTTGTGAAACACGGTACCTTTGGCGTCCAGCAACACAATGGCTCCGGTGACCAGCGCCATAATGGCTGTGAGGAGGTGAATGATGGAAATTAGGTTATTGGTATGCATAATATTCACGTTTAAAGTAGTTTATAAAATAAACCAAATAGTCAAAAAAATGCTTATTCCTTGCCGATGTACTGTTTCAGGGTCTCCACATAATTTTCAAAAGCGGCCACGCCGTCGGGGGTGATGCGGCAGAGTGTGAGCGGGTAGTTGTCCCGGTAAGTTTTCTCGATGTTGAGGTAGTTGGCGTCGGCCAGCTTGCGGAGCTGCACGCTGAGGTTGCCCGCCGTGGCGCCGGTTTTTTCTTTCAAAAAATTGAACTCGGCCTCCTCTACCCCGATGAGCAGGGACATAATGGCCAGTCGCAACTGGGAATGCAGCAATGGGTCGAGGTTGTCAAACATCGGCTTTGGTGGTTTTGGCGTACAACAAATGGCCCGGCACGATGTAGCCCAGCACCACCGTTCCGGCCAGTACCAGCAACTGCTGCTCCGGCACCAGGAAAAAGGCCAGTGCGCTGCCCAGCCAGCAGGCCACCGCCCCGGCCCGGTATGGCCTAAATTTGATGAGCGAACCGTGTACCCACATGGCACCTCCGTAGAGCAGCATGACCGCCGGGAGGAAGTGTTCGTGGGCGGGCTGCAGGGTAAAAAACAGCACGGCGAACGAGATGCCGAAAGCCAGCCACACCTGCCCAATCAGGTTGTCTACGTAGGTCTTCACCCGTTTTTGTCGCCCGACCCTGCGGCTGAAAACGGCAGTCGCCACGGCCCCGACCAGCATGAGCAACCAGGCCGACGGGGCGTAGTCCACACCCGCCACGACTGCCAAAAACCAGTGCAACAGAGCCGCCACCATGACGAGGTAGCCCCACAGGAGGGTGATGATGCCGTCGGTTTTTCCGGGCCGGTATTTGGCCTGGGTAATCATCTCTTCGATGACTTGCAAACTTTGCTTGTAGTTGAATTCTTTTTCCATATCTGCAATTTGGTTTACAAAATAAACTACTTTACGGTAAAAATGTTATCCCTTATCAAAATTTTTTCTGTCGAAAAATGATAAGCCTTTTTACAGGTGTCAGTCCACCCGTTTTTTCTCTTTTCGGAAATCTGCCCAGGATGCTACCTCGGTTGTTTTTTTCATTAAGTTAAAACAACCTGCACTCGTGTGACCTGGAAAGCGACAGGTTTTTATCCCGGAAGGCCGGCAGTGATACGAAAATTCTCTGTTTAACCCGGCTCATACTCAGGCAAGACAGAGTCATTTCTTTGCGGAGAAATATTTCAACCAAAATTTTTTTCCGCTGTTTTGCTTTCCAATTAAAAAAAATTGGGTAACCACTTTGTTTTCTGCGCCAAAATTTTTCAAAAAACATTTCCAAACTGAAAGCAAAATCGTTCACTTAAGAATCAAAAGAGAAGTCGTTCGTCGTCGGGGCCGTTGAATTTGGTTACAGGATCAACATTTTTGCTTTTGCAAATCCTCAACCAATGCGAACCATCTTTACCTTTCTGCTACTCCTCACAGTTAGCCTGCTTTCCGCACAGACACCACCTGAATTTTCCGATCTTTCCTCACGCCAATACACGCTGTTCAACTCGGCCCGGGTGGGTGACTACCTGTACTATTCGGTACCGGGTGAAGAAGGAGCCAATTGGGTTTTCAAAGTTGATCAGGATGGAAATGTGCTGGATTCTCTATCGATGCTTTACGATGGTCTTGTCCGACGGGGGGTGGTATTGGAGAGCGAAGGCCGACTGTTTTTCGCAGGCCGTTTATTTGTCCTGTTCGACGGCACCAATGCACTGGACGTATGGCTTTCACAGGGCAAAATTGTCTTGGAACTCAGCACCGATCTGGAAGTTTTATCCGAGGAATTCTTCAACGTAGTGCCTTTGGGCGCCGGCGTTACCCTAATAAATGCAACAACTGCTACAGCAGTTATGCTTCCGGAGGCTCACTACATTCACAATGATACGTTGTGGTCAATTATGCCCTATCAGATTTATGACATTGACAACAACATGCCGATGGGGAATCAATATTGGTTTGACAAAGTCGGTCTCGATGGCAGCCTGTATCATTCATTTGAGTTGGAGACAGTCGGGTCTTATTTTTCCACGGTATTTACTGAAAACAGCATGTATGTGTACGGTGATGTCGGAAGTGAGGTTATTGGCGGTGGGATTTTAAATACCGGACCAATAGGCCAATTCGACCTGAACGGCGCCCTGAACAACATCCTTAATTACGGAGATAGTTGGACAGGTGCTTTCGGGCAAGGCTCGCTCGGACAATACCATGCGGGAAGAATATTCAATGCGTATGTGTACGATTTCAGTACCAATGAGGGATGCCCCGAAAAAAGCGTCATGCTGGACATCCGCACTCCGGATTTCGACCTCATTCAGCGCTTCAAACTGCCCGACTGCGACCTGTCGGTAAGTGGCCGAAAGCCCTTTGCCTTCACGCAGGACGGCTTTACTTATTTTACGGCCCGCAACTTCAACGGCTCGGTATTTCTCTACAAATTGGATGCGGATTTCAACCTTGTCTGGGGCAAGGAATATGACCTGCCTCAACATCTCCCCATTTCGCTCAACCTCACCGACGACGACGGGCTGGTGCTGGAGTGCATCGAAAGTTTCAACACGCTACGGCTGTACAAAGTGACGGGCGAAGGCGACATTATTTCCTCGGTAAAATTCCCTCAGTTGCTGGATGAGGGCCGCTATTTTTACCCCAACCCATTCCGGGGCGAGGTCACGCTGGCCGGGCCGCTGCCGGAGGGGCGCACCCAACTTTTCGCCACGGATATTTCCGGGAAAACCTTTGGCCCACTGGCGTTCAACGGCAACACTGCCAACCTCAGCAACCTGCCTGCCGGGCAATATGTGCTGAACTTGCGGGATAATAGCGGGCGGATTATGTTCAGTCAGTTGGCGGTAAAGGTGGAGTAAAAACTCCTTTCTTTGTCTTAAAATAACTGACCGCATGAACGTGAAAACCAACCTGCTTTTTGCAATTATCATTACCTCGGCCACCTGTCTCTACGGACAAGTGGCCGATACCTTCTACACTACAGACTACCTCAACCGCAGCACCCGTTTCGCCTGGACGACCTTCGGCGGCGACGTACTGGCCCTGACCGGCGGCAGTACCGACTACCTCGTCAACCGGGTGGTGAAAAACACGGATTTCGGCGGCACCTTCATCCCCCGGCTGAGCATCGGCGGCATCCACTTCTGGGGACATGCTGATTTTTACGTCACCTTTCCGCTGGGATTTCTGGCTATCCAGGACAAGCCGGCTGTTTTTGAAAAAATGAAATACCGGCACGGCATCGAGACCGGGGCCAGGGTCTATCCGTGGGCCATCGGAGCGGGCAAGGTACGGCCTTTTGCGGGTATCAGTTTCCGGTCGGTGACCTTCGGGTTCGAGCGGCCGGAAGCTGATTTTCCGGAAGGCTACCCGGTGCGGCAGCGCTTCGTGGCACCCGTGCAGGCGGGCCTGACGTATGCGGGCAAAAAGTACCTGTTCACAGTGGCGGCGCACTATATTTTCAATGCCGAGGTGGATTATTTTTTGGGTAAAAACACGAGGGGGCAGGTCAATTTCAACCCGCTTTCGGTCAGTCTTGGCGTGTCTCGCTATTTCGATGCGGACGCCGGGGCACGGCAGCCAAAAGGGATCGAACAGCAAAATATCATGCACCATCTGTTGGAAAAACATGGCAAGCTGAGTGGGTTCTACGGGGGCATCGGGCCGTCGGCAGCGCTGCAAATGTCAAAATCCGGTTTTTTCGAAAAACAGCACCCGCAGTTTCACGACCAGCTCACTGGTGGCATCATGCCAGATGCAACGTTCGGCTACCATTTTTACCAACCCGACTTCAACGTCGGCCTGTCGTACCGCACCATGGGCGACCGACTCCGTGCCATCGAAGACGATATCCGCCTGCGGCGGCATTCCGTAGGACTGGAAACGTACAAATTCCTGTTCAACTACCTGGGTTTTGTGCCTTTCGCCGGGGTCATGCTGAACGCCGAGCGGCTCAGCGCTGACGTGAACGGCACGGATTATTCCGACTGGAAAATCGCCCCCGGCATCGTGTTCGGCTGGGACATCCGGGTGGTGCGCAACGGCACGAGCCTGCTCCGCACCAACCTGCGTTGGACGCCCAACCTGCACCTCGGCGTAGAGGGTGACAATATCATGTTCGACCACCTGGAATTCAATTTCATTCAATATGTACATTACATCGGGCGTGGGAAGTTTTATGACAGGTTCAGGAAGGGTTGAAACCGACAAGTCCTGAAAATGCCCTCCTGCCTGCGGCCTCATCCAGTCAAAAACAAGAAGCGGAAAGACCGAAAGTCGAGCGAAAATTGTGCGGTTTATCAGCCTTCACCCATCGCAGCCTTGCAAGTCTGTTCCAGCCAGTTTCTATCGGTAAGCAGTTCTGTGGATTGAATAAGCGGGAGTATTTCGCCCAGGCGGTTTTTGGGTTGTTTCACCACCTGAAACAACAGCTTGCAAAAGTTCAGATAGGTATGCCTGAGGTCGTTGGAAATTTCCTTGTTCCGTTTCAAAAAAATGGTAAAAGAAGCAAGGAGTGACAGGAGGGACTCTTCCGCATCCGTTTCGTAGAAAATCTTCGCCAGCATCACCCTCGCCCCCAGGTAGTAATTGAGGTCGGAAAACGCTACGTCCTGAAGCTGCTGCTGTGCCTCGTCGAGGCGGCCGGTGTAATAGTACAGTTCGGCCAGGTTGTAGTGCAGGGCATTTTCCCGGAATTTCGCCGGCAAAAGCGGAGCGTATTCCCCGATGAAATGTTCGATATCGTCGTATTGCTGCATCCGGAGCGACAATTTCACCACATTGGCAAAAGCCCAGGGCGACAGCTCTCCGTTTTCGATTAAAATCCCGCCTGTTATGCCCGTTCGGTAAAGGTTGAGCGCCTCTTCCACATAATGGGCCTTGCCCTGCCTGATTTTACGTGCGCAATAATTGATGGCAAAGAGGTAAATATCATGTAAATCCCTGGCGGGTATCTGGTGCGATTCCGCCGCAATGCCGGTTTTCAGCCGGGAAAAATGAGCCTCGTCGTTTTCATCAGAAAGGGTTTGAAAGATATTGAAATAAAGCCGGATAACCGCCTCTCCAAAAAAATGTTGCTGCTCCAGGTACTGGATCCAATCTTCAGAAAGATTCAGTTGATAGTCTGCCTGGAGGATGGTTTGCCGGTCAAGCATGGCACAGGCCATACGCAGGCGGCTCAGGAAATAATAACGGTCGAGTTGGTCGGAAGCGATCTGGATGTTCACGTCGAAGCGACGGAGACGCTGCCGCTCAAAATGCTTTTCCTGCAAGGCGGCCCGTTGAAACCGGGCGAGAAAATAATCCCCGCTATCGGTTTGGGGCTCCTCCAGGGCTTGTGCCAGCGTTCTGTCCACCTGGCTGTAGCTTTTTTCCAAACCCCTTTGCGAGAGCGTTTCGAGTAGTGCCAACTGGAATTGGTAAGTATTGCTTTCCAGTTTTTGCAGGGCGAGGAAATGCTCCGCCAGTTTATTCAACCCGCTCATAAGGTACCGCAGCCGCTTGTCGTTGTAGGGCTGGCCGGGAAACAAGCTTTGGAACACCTGCTCCTTCTCCAGATGCTCCGCCGGAAAGCCGGGATAGTAGGCACGCAGACAGTCGAAAAGCCTCCGGGTATCGGGGTCTTTGTTGAAATATTCGGAGTTAACAAAAGAATCCAGCCGGTTCATTTCCCCCGAATTCAGCGTTTGGAGCAGCAAAATGAGCTTGTTTTTTTTCACAACTTTAATTTTTTTCTGACAAATTACAAGTTTTACATTAATATTTTTCCTAAATTATAGTTCCTAAACCTCCTAATTTACTGGCATTTCATAAAAACCACCTTTTGAAGTTTATGTTCTAATATGCTGACAACTTTGAAAAAGTGTATTTGATACTTCCGGTAGCTGGGGCTAAAATTGCATCATGAAAAAAAGTATTTCCATATTTAAACACATCACAACTTTGTTTTGGGGCCTTGTCTTTGTATCGGCGCTTCAGGCCCAGCAAGTCTGGCCTGGCGACGTCAACAACAACGGCATCGTCAACGAAGTGGACCTGCTCTTCTGGGGCCTTGCTCATGGCAGTTCGGGCCGTGCCAGGGCCGATGAAGGCACCGACTGGCAGGCCTACGACTTGCCGCCACTCTGGCCGCAGAACTTTGCAAACGGGGTGAATTTCGCTTATGCCGATTGTAATGGCGATGGCCTGGTGGACGAGACCGACTTCGACGACGCCATCGAAGCTAACTTTGGGCTGCAACACCAGACGCCCACCCCGGAAGCCTACGCCAACGCTGCCGCAGGAAGCAACGCTCCAAAGCTCCGGTTGCAACCCAGCCAACCCGCCGTTGAGGAGGGCGCCATGGTGGATATTACCCTCAGCATCGAGGATGCACTGATGCCGATCGACAGCTTCTATGGCATCGCTCTCTCGCTCAGCTACACTACCGGGCTGCTGGAGGGCGACGACGGGCCGGATTTTGACCTGGAATCTGATAATTGGATAGAATTTGACAACTCCTACGTTGAGTACCTTTTTCACGAATCCGGTTCGCAGGGCACCGCTGCCCTGGCCGTTACCCGTACCAACCAATTGGCCGCACCCGTTCAGGAAGGTACTTTCGGCGTTTTCTCAATTGTGATCGAGGACATCATCGTCGGGCTCCATATTGACACCTTTTATTTGCAAATCGACAGTGTTTTGCTTATCACACCGGATTTCAACACCATTCCTGTGGTGCCGGATACGGCGCAGATTATTGTTGCCAAAGACTTGAATTTGCTCACCAGCAGCCATGAGGCACCGGCAGATGCCGTACGGGTGTACCCCAGTCCGGCCCGGAACGTGGTGTTCGTCCAGGCGGATTTCCCACTGACGGAACCTGAACTGATCGACCAACTGGGCCGGGTCATCCCCGTTGCCCTGCACAAAACGGGGCCACATGATTACCGCCTGAACTGTACGGGCCTTGCACCAGGCCTGTACGGGCTGCGAACGAAAAGCAGCAAGGGCGTCATCTTTAAAAAAATAATAATAACTCATTAAATAACGCTGTAAATCAAGGCTTCTCAGGGGTGTATCCCGTTTGTCCGAAAAGGTAAAGAACCGGATGGGACAGACGCACACCGGGTCACCGGTATGCCTCTATTTTGAGGAGAAGCATTTGATCGGAGCGTGCCAAACAGCTTTTGATATGAAAAAACTAATTTTTGTAATTTCTCTGCTCAGCACCATTTTCGCAACAACCGGTTGCAACATCCTTGATGACGACGACGATCTCAACGGTAATCCAGGTCAGAACATCACGGTGCCAACACAAGTACAAGATTTCATTGCCACCAATTACAATGGCTTTCTGATTGACCATTCGGAAACGGAAGACCTCTGCGGCGACGTACCGGTGTACGAAGTGGAACTGGAGGATGGCCCCGGCCCGGACATCGACCTCTACTTCGACCTGGACTGGAACTTCCTCTTCGAAGCAACCGATATCCCGAACTCAGCGCTGCCCGGCGAAGTGCTGGCCACCATCCAGGCGCAGTACCCCGGGTACACGATCGAGCCGGGCAGTTCGGAGCGTTTCGACTTCCCCGATGGCAGCGTGCAGTACCAGGTTGAGTTGGAGAACAATTCAGACGAGGACGTGGAAGTGGTGCTGAATGCCGATGGCAGCATTGTCTGCACGGAAAACAGTGACGACGATGACGATGACGACGACGGCGGACAAACCCTGAACATCCCGTCCGATGTGCTGGATTTCATCAACAGCAGCTACCCGGGCTTCCAGGCACAAAGTGCCGAACAAGAAGACCTCTGCGGCGATGTAACGGTTTATGAAGTGGAACTGGAGGATGGCTCCGGCCCGGACATCGACCTCTACTTCGACCTGGACTGGAACTTCCTTTTCGAAGCAACCGATATCCCGAACGCCGCGCTGCCCGACGAAGTGCTGGCCACCATCCAGGCGCAGTACCCCGGGTACACGATCGAGCCGGGCAGTTCGGAGCGTTTCGACTTCCCCGATGGCAGTGTGCAGTACCAGGTTGAGTTGGAGAACAATTCAGACGAGGACGTGGAAGTGTTGCTGAATGCCGATGGCAGCATTGTCTGCGTGGAAGAAGATTAATGTAAAACAGAAAAGAGGTGCCCATCGGCATCGTAGCCATAAATGTGGGGGAGGTGCAGCCTTGCAGAGCAGCTGATAATCAAGGCATTGCAGCTCCCCCATCATAAGAATCGGGCCATGAGGTGGCTGTTGTGCCCAAGTAGGGAGACTGTCCAAAATTCTGTTTCAGATGAAAAAAGTAAATTCATATGACTGCCAAAAGCTTGCACGCCGGGTATCAGGAAATCCATTTCTAAGTGTGATTTTATTGGGCAGTCAATTTTCCATATTTCGGAGGCGATTTGTTAAAATGAATCGGTGGCATCCCGTTCATTTATGCTGGTGGGCATGTCACCCCCCGTGCAGGTTTGGAAAAGGATGATGAGTAAAAGGAGATGTTTTTCATGATTGGTTTTTACAGGAAAAACAGCTTTTCACAGACTGAGTTGTCGGCTTCGCCTTCAACATTTCAGGTAGACAGCTTGGTTGCCTGTCGCTGCGGGCGGGATTTGTGCCATGAGTAGGTGATGGGTTTCAGCGGAGGCTTTGGGAAAGGGATGAGGCACTTAGGAAGGAAATATCAGCATTCATCACTCCTCCTCCCCGTGCCCGTATTTTTGGAAGTTGCGAAGCAATGCTTTTTCGTAATGGCGGTTGCGCTGCGAGCGCTTTTTCTTGTTGGCCCGTTTGTGCTCCCGCTTGTCTTTCACGATACGCTCCAGGTCGTCGGCCTTTTGTATTTTTTGAAAATCTGAAATCTGGGTTCGCTTTGCCATTTTTTAAATCACAAAGCATTGATTATCAATGCTTTTTTAATTTGCATTTTAATTTCACCTCCCTACTCCCCTGAAGGTAAGGCTGTTAAGTTCTGGGCAGGTTTTTAAAATTCAAGTACAAGCGCAAATTCAAACTTTACCCCCCCTGCCACGGGCGAAGGATGTTTGGTTTTTTCATTTTTATTTTCATTTTAATTTTACAACTTTTTCATCCTTCAGCCACAACTCCCGGTACTCGCCGTTTCCATCGTACATATCCGCCTGACGTTTGGTGTTGAACACCCGGTCGCGGGGGTCGTTGCCCACCCCGGCGGCGTAAATCCAGTTGCCATAATTGCTGGCCACGTCGTAGTCGATGAGCATGGACTCAAACCAGGCGGCACCGACCCGCCAGTCTTGCCCCAACTTGTGCACGAGGTAGGAAGCAACATTTTGCCGGCCCCGGTTGCTCATAAATCCGGTCAGTTTCAGTTCCCGCATATTGGCATCCACGAAGGCATCGCCCGTTTCGCCGTCCATCCATTTTTGTACGACCCGGGGCTGGTGCAGCCATTTGCGTTTTTTGTTTTTAATGCCGCTGGGCCAGAAGATGCGGCGGCCGTAGCGCATGGCCGTATATTTGAAAAAGTCCCGCCAGAGCAGCTCGAATTTCAGCCAGTAGGTCGATTTGTTTTTTTCGATTTCCCGCTCATATTTCTCCACCTCGTGATAAATAGTGCGGGCGGAAATACAGCCCTGCGCCAGCCAGGCGGAAAATTTACTGGAATAATCGGCGCCAATCAGTCCGTTCCTCGTCTCCTTGTATTCCGATAGTTTTTCCGTGTCCCAAAAATAATGATCGAGCCGTTCGAAGGCAGCCAGGGCGCCGCCTTTGAATTGAATAGCCGCCCGGTCGTCAATGATATGTTCGGAAAAACCGAAATCAGCTAAGGTTGGGATTTGGGTGTTTTCCAACTGCGGGCTATTGATTTTTTTCGGGCTGGCAACTGGTTCCCGCACCTCGGAATATTTTTCCACTTTATTGCGGAAAGCCGTGAAAATCTCCGGCATTTTCTGGATGTCAAAAACCACATCGTCCGGGTGAATCATGGGGCTGTTGTGGAAAAATTCGACGTCCAGTTTTTCGGCTACCTGCTGTTCTGCCAATATTTCCTCGTGTGTGTATTCTTTCGAGCAAAAAACCTTCCCGCAGTCATATTGCCCGGCTATATTTTGCAAAATATCCGTCGTTTTGCCCCGCCTGACGATGAGGTCGCTGCCGGTTTCCCGCAGGTGCTCCTGCAAATCGTGCAGGCACTCCAGGATGAATTGCATCCGGTACGGCCCTGTGCGCCGGAAGCCCCACCCGTCCTCGCCGAGCCACTCTTCGTCAAAAATATAGACCGGCACTATTTCTTCACATTGCTCCATTGCTGCCCGCAAAGCGAGGTTGTCGCTGAGGCGTAAATCGGTACGAAACCAGAGTATTCCACGTTTCATGTGCTAATTTTTTTTTGGTCAAAAAACAACGGCTTTTCGGGAACGAACAGGAAACAGAGAAGGGAAAAATATGTTTGGAAAAACCTTTGCTAGAAGAACGTCGGCAATATTTCCGAACCCTGCCGACGTTGAAAAATTAAATCCCATAATTGGCGCCGAAGGTCAGAAACAGGTCGTGCCGTTGGGTGTCCTCCAGCGCAATGTTTTCAAAGAGGTAACTGAGGGCCATTCGAAAGGCAAATTTTTTAACGAGCGGAACCTCGAAAGTCGTCTCGAAGTAATAACGGCGGTCGTAGCTTTTGAACGGACTCTGCTGCGCCCAAAGCTCGTAGTGCCACCGGGCCCGTTGTCCAAACAGTTCATGGCGGCCGAACACCCGCACCCTACCCCGCCAGCTGTTAATCCGGGCGGATGCTGCCTCGGGGTCGTGCCGGAAATTGCTGTCCCGGAAATAGGTACGCTCGTGGATGGCCGTCAGCGAAATTTTGAATAATTGTCCCAACTCGTTCAACGGCACAAAACTCACGCCCAGGCCCAGTTGATACCGGAAATCGATTCGCCGCCGCCAGTTGCGTTCCAACCAGGTGAGCTGGTAGGGATAGAACCGCCGGTCGGGGCCGAGGTAGAGATAATTTTTGGAAATGATGTCGTCCTCCGTTTTTTTCCCCCGGATGGTGCCGACCCGGTAGGTGTTGCTGCTAATCATCCCAAAGTGGTCGGTGCGGTGTTTCAGTTCGCCTTTGGCAATGAGCAGCAGGCGTTCCACGTTGCCGGTGGAAAGAGTGCCGGTGGCGCCCAGGTCGTACTGCCAGCGCATGGTGTCAGTTTCGGAAAGTTGGGCGAAAGCGGAACGTGCAGAGCACAGGGCCAGGACGAAAAGGAGCAGCTGTAGGTAAGGAGTGGGAATGAAGTTTTGCAATTGTTTTATGATTTTAGAATCGGGGGGATTATTCAATTTGTGCTACCAATATTTTTGATAAAATGACGCTTCACCCTACTCCACATTCCTTCAACATCAAGTCCGGGTATGGCTCCATTACTGGTTTTGTGCATAAATTTCGCCCTTGCGAAACACTAACTGAGCACTTGAAATGTTACGCCCCTGACGGGGCCAAAGTTCGGTAGGAATCAGGGTATGGTGTCAATATTTTATAGCAGGAACTTTCCGAAAATATATTTTACGGGACAACCAACAAATCGAGGTGATTATACGTTGATAGATGAATTGGAAAAAACAGTGACAAACTGCCAATACGCTGAAAATTTGAATACATCATGGGCACCAAAATCTTAGTTAACCTGCCTGTGAAAGACCTGCCCAAGAGCAAAGAATTCTTCTCCAGAATTGGCTTCTCTTTCAAAGAAAAATTTATTGATGACACTGCCGACTGTATAGTTGTTTCTGACGATATGCCCGGCAGACGACTAACACCCGGGAAGTTCAAGGAATATTCTCCGAAACGAACTCCGGATACTGTCAGACCCACCGAGGTACGGGCTGCTATTTCCTGTCGCCATCCGAACAGGGGCAGCAATCCGACCAACCATGCCACCCGGGTCGCCCCCTAATAATTCCTGGTTCCCTTTCAAGCTTTATTTCAAACAGAAAACCTGACAACCCTTTTGTACAAAACTCCTGTCACCGGGAGATAATCGGCTTTCGGAAATTGACAAAAAACAATAACCGATTGACGAATTCTTAATCCTTATTAACATGAAAAATTCTATCAGTTTTTTCCTCGTTTCCATCTTCCTGTTTTCTTGCCAACCAAACAAACAGGACCAACCATTGGGCAAGCCATTGTCGCTGCAAAACCGCAATATTCAAAAAACGAAAGGCACCGACTGTGGCAAACAGCCCGATTCCCTCCGGACCGACTGCGCCATCATTGATTTTTCCGTCCCGGAAATACAGGACGGAGCGTCGCTCGATGCCCTCGGTAAAAACCTCCATACATGGGTAGATAAATTCCTGATACATCTGCTCACCTGGAGCGATTATCCGGAAGCCGACCCATCCAAATTGCTTACGAACCTCGATGCCGCCATCAAGCGCTTCCATGCGATACACGACGAGGCGGAAGGCTCGGTCTCTTCCGGACAGTTCGTGGCCAAATGTACCAATCGCCCCTTGCTCAACGATGGGAAATACCTGACCATCCAGCTGGATGGCCATTCATTCGTTGGCGGCAACCGACCCCTCAGGGAAGCAGCCATTGCCACCTTCGATGTGCCGTCTGGTAAACAACTCACCTGGGACGACCTTTTTAAGGATAAAGAAGCTTTGCTGCCCATTGTCCAGGCCAAAGTCCGGACGACACGGGCAGATGCCTTCCGGGAAGGGTTTGATTTTGATAAAGCGGAAAAATTTGCCCTTCCGGAATTTTATGGCCTGGTGGGCGACGGCATTTTGTTCCATTATCAGCCCGATGAGATTTACCGTTTGGGCGGCGCTACGGCATTCACCATCCCGTTCAGCGAGCTGGGCAACAACCTCAAAGCAGCTATCCCCGTGCCACTCGCCGACAACCCGCAGCCTTCTCAGGAAGACGATTTTGGTGCATTCAATTACCAGGAAGCGGGTGATTCGCTGGTCATCCCCACTTTTGAAATCGAGGTAAGCCAAAGTGCAAAGGCCCGGCAGTTGCTGACCAAACAACAAGAGACCACCATCGTTGCGGCCTACCTTTCGGGCGACCCCCGGGACGACCGGGACAGGGATGACATTGGCATGATGCCACTCGCTGATAAACAGATCGAACTCACGGACGGCAACCGAATCGCCCGTTTCGAGGGTTTGAAGTTTTCCAAAAAAGACTACGGCAAACTAGCCGATAAAGACATTCACCTGCTCATCAATGTTTACAGCGGCCGCAAATCTTCCGGGGACAACCTGCTGGATTGCGGTCTGCTCGACCTGCAGGCCAGCCAGTTCATGAACAAGCGATTTGTTCTGCGCTGCCAACTCATTGCAGAAACACCCAATGGCGATACCAGCCTGGTGAACCCCTTTGCCTGCTACGCCCTGCCCGAGGAAAAAGCACAAACCGGTCAGCTACCATCGTTGCTGGTAACCTGTAGTGAAAATGGCGAAATCGAGTGGGCAGGCCGCCCGGTGAAAGACTACGACGCCCTCATGGCTGCCATCCGCCCGGTGCTGGTGGACTGGAAGAAAAACGGCGCCAAAAAACTCCCGGACCTCGAAACCCGGGGATGCATGATGGGCAACAGCGGCGAAATCCGCACGAGGTACGACGAACTGAAAGCGAAGGTGATGGGAAAAGGCTAATCCATACCCATTTCCACAAACAGAAGCCGAGCAAAAAACCTCCAGTGCTGAAGGCGGGGTTGGGAACTTGATTTTTTAAAAAAAAATCAATAAATACGTGATAAAATTATTCATTATCAATGATTTATAGTTGACTATGGTATGTTATTCAGCTTGTAAAAACGTCCCAACCCTGCTCCTCGAATCCCACGATTTCACCATCGTATCCGGGAATCGGATCGGTCGAAAGTAGAAACAGTATATTTCTTTTATAAAAAACTGAAAAAGAAAATGATTGCATTAAAATTGATTGGTGGTTTTATCCTGCTCATTGCCGGGGCTGAAATCCTGGTAAAAGGCGCTTCCAAGATTGCCGCAGCCGCGGGCATATCGCCTTTGGTCATCGGGCTGACGGTGGTGGCATTTGGCACCAGCGCACCGGAATTGGCCGTCAGTGTTATGTCCAGCCTCAACGGTGCACCGGACATTGCACTCGGCAACGTTATCGGCAGCAACATTTTCAACGTGCTGTTCATCCTCGGCATTTCCGCGCTGATTGTACCGTTAGTAGTCGCCCAGCAGCTCATCCGGCTCGATGTACCCATCATGATCGGAACCTCGTTGCTTGTACTCGGCTTTGCCTGGGACGGACATATTCAGTGGTGGGAAGGTAGTGCCCTGTTGGTCATTGGCATTGTTTACACTGTATTCGTCATCCGCCAGAGTAAAAAAGAAAAAAGTAAAGAGGTACTGGAAGAATACCGGGCAGAGTACGGCGAAAACATTCAGACCGAAAAGGGCAAAACCTGGCTTTCGGTATTGCTTGTTTTTGCCGGACTGAGCCTGCTTGTGCTGGGTTCCCGTTGGCTTGTGGATGGTGCCGTAGCTATTGCCCATAACCTTGGCATCAGCGACCTCGTGGTCGGCCTGACCATCATCGCTGCGGGGACTTCCCTGCCGGAAGTAGCCACGTCCATCATTGCCACCCTGCGGGGCGAACGGGACATTGCCGTGGGCAATGTGGTGGGAAGCAATATTTTTAACATTGTTTTTATTCTGAGTATTGCCGCCGTGGTGGGTGGGGGTATCCCCGTAGCTCCCTCTGCCATCGAATTTGACATACCCGTCATGACCGCCGTAGCGGTGGCTTGCCTCCCCATGTTTTTCACGGGAAAAAGGATTGACCGCTGGGAGGGGGCTGTATTCCTCGTTTACTATTTGGCTTACACGACTTACATCGTTCTGGCCAGTCTGAAATCTCAATCACTTGAAGCGTTTTCCAATGCAATGGTCTGGTTTGTTATTCCGCTTACATTGCTTACTTTGGGCGTGGTAGTAATTCGGGAAATAAGGAGTAACGGCAGACAAACAATATAAGTTGACTATTTAAATTTTAAAAAAAATGAAAAAACTGATAACTGTGGCTACGATGGTTTTCCTACTGATACCTTTCGTTGCCGTTTCCCAGCAAATCAAAAATGCTGTTTCCGATACCGTCCGTATTTCCGGCAATTGCAACATGTGCAAGCGTACCATCGAAAAGGCCGGCCATGAAAAAGGCGTGGCCAAAGTGGAGTGGGATGAGGCGTCAAAAACAGCCTCTTTGACCTACGACAGTGTAAAAATCAGCAAGGATGAAATCCTGAAAAGGATTGCCCTGGCCGGCTACGACAACGAAGGGCACCTCGCACCTGACGACGTCTATTCCAACCTGCACCATTGCTGCCAGTACGACCGGGAGTTGAAAAACAAAAAGGTAAAAGCCTCGGCCACCAAAGTAACCAGGCAGGAACATTAGGCCATACCTAACCCCTGTCAACCATGCCCCGCATGTGACCCACACATGCATCATAAACATGGCTCATCCCGAATTAAATTACCAGCGCATAGCGCCAGTCATCTTGGTAGAAAAAGACCAAATTTACCTTCAGCGGCGCATAACCAGGTCCCATTGGAATCTTCCTTGCAAAATTGGGAACGTCTCTATGCGCTGCAACAATATTCAGGAAAATCCCTACTACCAACGGATCCAGCGCAAGCCGAACTGTGGGGGTAGTGGCGTTTGCGAAGCGAAAGCATTTTTAACGTCGTAGAGGTTCGATTTCAGAACGTCGGCAGGGTTCTCACCTGATGGCTATCGGGACTGCCGACGTTATTGCCTCTAAAAATCCACCACAAAGCCCAGCACCGGAATCAACGCACCGTTGTCCTGCGGGATTTCCACCAGTTCTTCTGGTAAAATCAGGTTGCCCGCCTCGTCCCGGCGCAGGCCGAACTGCGGGGGCTGCGGAGTTTGCGAAGCGAAAGCATTTTGCAATTCGAGGAAGACGTCGAGGGCCACTTTTTTAAAATTCCACTTTTTATCAATGCGGATATCGGCCAGGTTGAAGGTGGCCAAACGCTCGCTGCCAAGGCGGTCGAAGTCGAGGAGTACAGCGGGGTAATTTTCCAGGGTGGCCGCTTCGTCCACGGGGGCGAAGGGCGTCCTGCCAGCGTAGCGGTAGCGCAGGCTCAGCTCCCAGTTGTTGCCAAATTTATAGCCACCGGTGAAGGTAATGAGCTGCCGGCTGTCCCAGGCCGAAGGGCGGTAGGTACCGTCGAGGTCGCTGAACTCGCTGCGGAACAGCGTGACCGCCAGGATGGCGTACCAGCGCCGGGTGAACTGCCGCTGGAAGAGGAACTCCAGTCCGTAGGTGCGGCCCTCGCCCTCGCTCAGGACTGCTTCGTTGCCGAGCACTTCGAAACCACCACCTTTATTGGCCAGCGAAATTTCATCGAGGACGGACACCGGGTAGTTGGCGTATTTTTTATAAAAACCCTCCACCGTGATGCGGGTCGACTCGTTCAGGCGGTGCTCCAGGCCCGCCACGAAGTGATCGCTGCGGATGTACCGGGCGTCCTGGTTAACGAGTGTGCCGGCGTTGTTGCGGAAGCCGAGCACCGTGTAGGGCGGTATTTTGAAATAGCGGCCCACGCTGCCGTTGAGGCGCCAGGTCTTCGAGGGGTTCAGGCCGTAGCTGAAGGAGAAGCGGGGGGAAAGCGTTTCCAGCAATTGGTGGTCCTGCGTGGTGAAGGTGTTGGCATCGGTGCGCAGGCCGAACGACACGTCGAGGCGGTTGCCCAGCAGGCTGCGGGAGGCCTGGGCGAAGAGGCCGTATTTCCAAAAATCGATGTCCGTGCCGTAGCTGATGTCGTCGACGAGGTTGGTGGTTTCGTTTTCGTAAATGGCCCGCTGCACGCCAAAGCCGCCGGTCAGTATCCAGTCGCCGAGGTAGCGGGTCAGTTCGTAGCGGAGCTTGATTTCCGTCTCTTTGGAGTCGTTGGTAAAGTAGGGGTCGGTCTGCTCCACGTTGTCGCTGTACTGCGTAAAATCATTTTCCAACTGGTTGATGCTCAGCGTGGTAAGCATGGAGCCGGTGCCGTCCCGGAAGCGGTTTTTCCAGCTGATGCCCGCCGTGTTCGTGCGTTGTTTGATGACGGGCACCTGCTCCAGGGTGGCCTGTTGTTCGGGGTCGTAGTCGTCGGGCACGGAGATGCGGAAGTCGTCGATGGAACCGACGCCAAGAATGTTGAGGTCGTTGTAATCGTCGAGGCGGTGGGTAATTTTATATTGATAATCCCAATAATCCGGCAGGATGGGCAGGCCAATGACCTGGAACAAAAACTGCAAATAACTGCGTCGCACCGAGCCGATGAAACTCGTCTTCGCCGGGCCATCGCCTTGGCGAAACAACGGCCCCTCGCCCGTCAGCGCCGCCTCGCTCGCCGAGACCCGGAGGTTGGCCCGCCCTTCCCGGGTGTTGCCCACCCGCTGGTTGAACTGGAGCACGCCGGAGAGCGGGTTGTCGTAGCGGGCGTTGAAGGCCGAGGTGGCCAGGTCCACCGTTTCGATGAAGGACACATTGAGCAGCCCGACCGGGCCGCCGGCGCTGCCCTGCGTGGCAAAGTGGTTGATGTTGGGGATTTCCACGCCGTCGAGGTAGTACACGTTCTCGTTCGGCGCCCCGCCCCGGATGATGACGTCGTTGCGGAAGCCACCAATGCTGCCGCCCACGCCGGGCAGCGACTGCACTACCTTGGCGATATCGTTGTTGCCGCCGGGGTAGGTAGCGATTTCGACCGCCGAGAGCGTCTGCGTCGAAAGCGGCGTGATGATGTCCTCGATGCTGCTGGCCCGCACGACGACTTCGCTGAGGGACTCGATGGCCTCGGTGAGGGCAAAGTTCAGTTCCGGGTTGCCCGCCGATTTTACGATAACGTTGAACTCCGTACGGGATTCGTAGCCGAGGTAACTGGCCGTCACAGAGTAGCTTTCTGGGGGAATACCGCTGATTTCATAAAAACCGCCCACGTCGGTCACGGTGCCCCGGTCGGTACCATTCACCAGCACGGTCGCGCCGATGAGTGGTTCACTGGTTTTGGCGTCGCGGACGTAGCCGCTGAGGGTGCCGGTCTGGGCATTCAATTGGAAGCCCGCCAGCAACAGGGCGATGAAAATGGTTTGCAGGTTTTTCATTTGAGTACTGAAAATTTATGGTCTTCAGACAAATTGGCCATCGAATGGTTCAGGTTTTTTATTGAAAAATAAACGCCACTCACCGGCGGCCTGTCATTGGCATGACAGACATCCCGAATCCAAACAGCGGTTAAAATATCAGGTCAGAAAAAAAGATGTTAAGGTGTTGTCCATTGCCATATATACTCTATTTGATGGCATGTTCTTTGCCCTGTTAAAATCCAACCATTTCTTTTCTTGTTAAATATCCCTCCTTTAACAACCCGTTAATAAAATTACCGTTAAGTGGATTTGACTTATAAGATCAATCGGTTTTACTTTTGCGACCACATATGAGAGTAATAAGAAATCATAGGAACTTTAAGCTATTCTGGCTACTTCTCGCACTGCACTTCATCAATGGCAGTGTGGATCCTGCTGATTTCATTTTAAACGATTCGGCCATGGAAGATCTTTCCATCAACGAAATGGAGACGATCGCCGAGATCGTAGCGGAACAAATCCTTGACATAGAAAACTGTTTTCCCGAACACGATGAACCTTTTGAAGACGGTTCCATCCCGGTAGAAAATATAAAGCAACTCAATCAATATTTGCCTATTTACCATCAACTCAATCCTGTAATTTGTACGGATTGCCGAAGGGTAAGAAGTTTTCGTGACCGGTTTTTCAACAACCAATTCTCGCCAGAAATCACTCCACCTCCTCCTAAATTCACTGCCTGAACCTTTGCGGGCCATTTCTATTTTCAGTCGATCTGCCGATGCTTTCTGTAAGTATCAGCATGCATTTAGTATCACGACATTACAATGCGCCCTGCCAGAGGTTTATCTTCCATTTGCAACTGACTTTACAGTTGCAGCCTATTCTCCTTCTATATTTTTTTAAATTATAGTAACATTTGCCGGACAGCGGATTGTTTCGGGCTTCATATTCTTTGGATAAAACCAACTAAAGGACAACGGTCAGGGCATTTCCAACAAATTGAATCCGGCAATTGGGTAAGCGATATGTGTTTTTGAAAAATCAGGTTTACAAGGGTTTGCCTTGTATGGCCATCACATTGAAATCAATTAAAACTAACACCATGTTTATCAACAAAATAACTGTAAAAACCGTAGCATTATCTATTTGTGCCTTTCTGTTTTTTACGGCATGCTCTTCGGAAAAACAAGTTAACGACAACGCAGAAGTTCAATCCCTGCCCATCACCCAACCCATGTACATTGATACGATGTTGTCCGATATTTTTGTAGCCGACATCCAATCCCCCCAACACGTAGAGATACGGGCCAGGGTGCGCGGATTCATGGAAAAAATCCATGTCGATGAGGGGCAGGAAGTAAAACAGGGACAACTCTTGTTTTCACTAAGCGGACAAGAATACCGGGAAGAGCTGAACCGCTCGGAAGCAGCTTATAAAAGCGCAGCCGCCGAAGCAAAAATCGCCGAAGTGGAGCACAAGAACACCCAGATACTGCTGGACAAAGAGATCGTATCCCAGGCAGAAGTGGAATTGGCGGCAGCAAGACTGGAAGCCGCCCGGGCAAAAGTGGATGAAGCCGGTGCCGCTGTTTCTGCGGCTCGTTTAGCACTTTCTTTTACCGAGATCAAAGCGCCATTTGCCGGCATTATCAACCGCCAGCCCAATAAGGTCGGAAGCCTCATTGAGGAAGGGATGCTTCTTACTACTATCTCAGCCAACCACGATGTGTATGCCTATTTTAATGTAGCAGAAAATACCTACCTCGACCTGATGCAACGCCCGGACGGTGGCTGGAAGAAGAACCTGTCGTTGCTGCTTGCCAATGGCCAAAAGCATCCTTTTTCGGGTCAGGTAGAAACAGCGGAAACGGTCGTGGATAAAAAAACCGGTAACATTGCATTCAGGGCCCGGTTTCCCAATCCCGGGCACCTGCTTAAGCATGGTGCCAGTGGAAAGGTCGTCATTCATCATTCACTGAAAAACGCCCTGGTTATTCCGCAAAAATCCACTTTTGACGCCCAGGACAAAACGTATGTCTTTGTCATCAACGGGGAAAATGCCATCCAACGCCGGCCCATCAAGACCAAAGCACGGTTGGGGCATCTCTATGTTATCGAATCCGGACTTACGACAGAGGACAGGGTTCTTTACGAAGGAATACAACGTGTCAAAGAAGGAGAAAAGGTCAACCCGGAAATGATGCTACTCGGCGACATCATGACGACCCTTGCCATGCGCTAAGGGGGAAAGCCAAGCAAGGTTGTTTCACCAGTCGAATCGCACTGGAAGCTCCAATTATTTCAGCCGGCAATACGGGGGCCATGTAAATAATGCATGGTTACAGCAGGCGAAAACTTTGGTCCATGACTTACAAGATTTCTACTTGTGAAGCAGCCTTTTACGTCTCATTCAAAATTAAAAAATAATGATTTCCCAATTTATACACCGACCGGTATTGTCCATTGTCATATCGGTCATGCTAACCTTATTGGGCGCGTTGGCGCTTACCCAACTGCCCATGTCCCTTTTCCCCCGCATCGCTCCTCCCGAAGTCAACGTCACGGTAGAGTATCCCGGTGCCAATGCCGAAACGGTTACCAAAGCGGCCATTGCGCCGCTGGAACGTTCCATCAACGGTGTACCCGGCATGAAATATATGGCCTCCGACTGTGGCAACGACGGGGTAGGCATCATTCAGGTAATTTTTGAAACCGGTATAAACCCAGATCTCGCGGCGGTCAATGTGCAGACCCGCGTCATGGATGTCATGGGGATTCTGCCTCCGGAAGTAGTCAAGAATGGCGTACGGATCGCCAAGGAGGAAAACAGTATCCTCATGTACATCAATGTTTTCAGTAACGACGAGGCAACTGAGGAGAAGTTCCTCTACAATTTTGCCGACTTGAAAATACTGGAAGAGCTCAAGCGAATCCCCGGTATCGGGTTTGCCGAAATTATGGGTGCAAAAGAGTATGCCATGCGTATCTGGCTGAAGCCGGATAAGATGTTGGCCTACAATATTTCCACTGATGAAGTGCTGCAAACCCTGGAGGAACAAAACATTGAGGCTGCGCCAGGAAAACTGGGGGTCAGTTCGGAAAGGGAAAGACAGGCCACCCAATACGTATTGAAGTACACCGGACGCTTTGATAAGGAGGAATCTTACGCCAACATCCCCATAAAATCAACGCCGGATGGTCAGATACTCCGGATCCGGGATATTGCAGAGGTTGAATTCAGCACCGCCTATTACGATGTGAAGGCCAAGTACAATGGCCGTCCGTGCGCAGCCATTGTTCTAAAACAAACCCCCGGCTCGAATGCCAGCGAAGTTATTTCAAATGTAAAAAAACGTTTAGCGGAGCTGAAAGAAACCATGTTCATGTCCGACATGGACTATGAAGTCAGTTACGATATTTCCCGATTTCTCGACGCCTCGGTAAAAGAGGTGGTGCGAACCCTTATCGAAGCATTCATCCTTGTTTCACTGGTGGTGCTGCTGTTTCTCGGCGATTTCCGGTCCACCATCATTTCGGCGATAGCCGTCCCGGTTTCTCTGATCGGCACTTTGCTGTTCATGCAATTGTCCGGCTTCAGCCTTAACCTGATCACCCTTTTTGCCCTGGTACTTGCCATTGGAATTGTAGTGGACAATGCGATAGTGGTGGTGGAGGCCGTCCATGCCAAGATGGCAACAGAAAACCTCCCCCCGATGCAGGCTACCGAAAGTGCCATGCGGGAAATCAGTGGAGCCATCATTGCCATCACACTCGTCATGTCGGCGGTATTTGTGCCGGTGTCCTTCCTCCCGGGCCCGACGGGAATTTTTTACCGCCAATTTTCCCTGACACTTGCCATCGCTATTGTATTATCCGGGGTGGTAGCCCTAACCCTCACGCCGGCGCTTTGTGCTGTTTTACTAAAAAACACCCATGGAGAACACCGAAAGCGAACGCTTTTCAATCGTGCAATTGCAGGGTTTGATGCCTGGTTCAGTCGTCAGTCAAGGAGCTACCAGCGCCTGATCGGGGTAATTATTGACCGGCGGGTGGTTACCTTCACGGCCTTGCTGCTGTTTTGTGCAGGTACTGGTTTTCTGGGCAACCTATTACCATCGGGCTTCATACCGGGCGAGGATATGGGCACCTTTTACGGAAGTATCAACACCCCTCCCGGTGCCACATTGGAGCGAACGGAGGCTGTCGTGGACGAAGTTCAGCGGGTATGTGAAGAATTCGAGGCAATCGCTTCGGTATCTTCCCTGTCTGGCACGAGCTTCCTTTCCGATGGTACGGGTGCAACCTATGGCACCTTGCTGATCAACCTGAAAAACTGGGAAGAACGCAAAGAGACCACCTGGGACATCATCTCTCAGGTTTATGAAAAAACAAAGCATATCGTAGATGCCGAACTCGAGTTCTTCCCGCCACCACCGGTTCCCGGCTACGGCAACTCGGCCGGCTTCGAACTAAAACTGCTGGATAAAACCGGAAGTGGTGATTTAAAGGAACTGGAAACAGTGACCAACCAATTCCTGGACAACCTGATCGCAAGGCCGGAGATCAAAGGGGCCTTTTCGTTTTATAATGCGGGTTTCCCGCAGTTTGTGCTGCATATCGACTCTGACAAAGCAGCTACCAAGGGGGTGACCATCAACAATGCTATGGGCACCCTGCAGACCCTGCTCGGGAGTGAGTATGCAACTAATTTTATCCGTTTTGGCCGCACCTATAAAGTGATGGTGCAGGCGCTGCCGGAGTACCGGGCAAACCCGGAAGACCTGATGAAGATCCATGTCAAAAACGACGATGGTGAGATGGTTTCCATTGCCAATTTCACCGAACTGGAAAAAGTCATGGGGGTGGAGCAAGTTACCCGCTACAATATGTTCAACTCGGCAGAAATCAACGGTGAGCCCGCTCCGGGTTTCAGTAGTGGAGAGGCCATTGCCGCCATCCAGGAAGTAGCTGCCCGCCAACTTCCCAAAGGCTACGACATCGCCTGGTCGGGTATGACCTATGATGAAGTAGCCACAGGCAATGAAGCAGCCGGGATATTCCTGATCAGTTTGCTTTTTGTTTATCTGTTACTGGCTGCGCAATATGAAAGCTTCCTGTTGCCACTACCGGTCATTCTCAGCCTGCCTACCGGTATATTCGGGGTGTTTCTTTTCCTCTATCTAATGGGGCTGCAAAATAATATTTACGCACAGGTAGCCATGATCATGCTCATCGGCCTGTTGGGCAAAAACGCTATCCTGATCGTTGAATTTGCCAACATGAAACACAAGCAGGGCATGAGTGTGATACAAGCAGCGATCGAGGGCGCAGCCGTTCGGCTTCGACCCATCCTGATGACATCTTTTGCCTTTATTGCCGGGCTGATCCCGCTTGTTTTTGCTACTGGCGCCGGTGCAGTGGCCAACCGGACCATCGGCACGGCAGCTGCGGGAGGAATGCTGATCGGTACCTTATTCGGGGTCATTCTCATCCCCGGATTGTACTTCTTTTTTGCTTCCCTTTCAGAAAAAAAGGTACGCATCGCAGCACCCGAGCCCGTAGAACAGGAGGAGGAAATACCTGTAGAAAAAAGAGTTGTGGAAATAGAGAACTAACTGCAGGTAAGCCGACCGGATAGCATACGGCTATCCGGTCGGCTCCAGAGCTGATTTTTTAATAAAACGATAAACGATCAATGCAATATATTAAATCCAATATCACTTCAATCGCCGCCATACTGGTGCTTTGCCTGGGCAGTTGCAAATCCGTCAGTGTGATGCGACAAGACACACTGCTGCCAATGCCTGACCAGTTTCTCAGCACCACCGATACGACAGCGGTGACCCGTTTGAACTGGCGGGACTTTTTCGACGACGACAACCTCATTTCACTGATCGACACGGCCCTTTCCAACAATTTAGATATGAAAATCGCCCTTCAGCGCATCGAAATGGCAAAGGCAGGGGTCGTAGCTGCAAAGGGAAATCTCTTGCCAACGGTCGATGCCATTGGCGCAGCCGGAATGGACAAATTCGGGCGCTATACCATGGACGGAGCCGGCAACCGGGGAACCGAAATGATCAATGGCAGGGATGTCCCGGTTTACCTGCCGGACTATACACTCGGGTTGGTAGCCGGTTGGGAAATGGATGTCTGGGGCAAACTTCGCAACCGAAAAAAGGCCGCCATCAACCGCTACCTGGCCAGTATGGAAGGCAGACATTTTGTCCAGACCAACCTCATCGCAACGGTGGCTGCTGCCTACTACGAGCTGCAGGCGCTCGATGCTCAAACCACTTTTCTGGAAGATGCCATCAGACTGCAAACCAACGCCCTCGAGGTGGTTCGGGCGCAAAAAGAAGTGGGTAAAGCCACCCAACTTGGCATTCAGCAATTCGAAGCTCAATTACTTACTTTAAGGGGAATGCAACTGGAACTACAGCAGCTTATTTTCCAACAGGAAGCCGAACTTAACTTTATTCTGGGACGCTACCCCCAACCTATCGTACGAAATAAAAGACTGCTCGATCTGGATACCCCTGACCGTATGGGGGCCGGAATACCTGCCGCCATGCTGGAAAACCGCCCGGATGTACGTCAGGCGGCTCACGAACTAACCGCCTCCAAGGCGGATTTAAACGCCGCCCGGGCATTGTTTTACCCTTCGGTAAACATTTCCGGCATGCTGGGCCTGCAGGCCTTTCGGCCCGACCTTTTGGTAACAAAACCCCAGTCACTGACTTTTGGCCTGCTTGGCGGCGTGGCCGCTCCCCTGGTCAACAGGCGTGCCATCCAGGCTGAATTTGACTTTGCCGATGCTGCCCAAACGGAAGCCCTCTTAAATTACCAACAGACAATCCTCAATGCCTACATGGAGGTAAACATTCAAATAGCTAATATCCAAAACCTGGGGCAAATGTTTGCCCTCAAAAACGAGGAGGCCGAAGTGCTCGGTCTCTCCGTTGACACATCCGGTGATCTCTTCCGGACGGGGCGGGCCAACTATCTCGAAGTCCTCGCTGCTCAGCAGTATGCACTCGACGCACGCCTTGAATTGGTAGAGCTAAAAAAACGCCTCATGCAATCGACGGTAGAAATGTACCGCTCTCTCGGAGGCGGGTGGCGTTAAGCCTCAGAATTCCCACTTTGGCAGGTGCC
>JBFIJS010000004.1:0-24109 GCA_041600595.1 Saprospiraceae bacterium
AAAGTCCTCCGGTCGGGGTACAGGCATACATTATTTTTGGGTTTGGCAAATGGGCATCCTGCAATTTTATCCGCATTTGGGCTCCGGTACCCAACTGACTGAAACGAGCGCCCGGCCCTGGTTCGGGCAGGCTGTTCGGCCCGATCAGTTTCCAATCAGATCCATTGGTGGGGGTATCACAAACAGGGCTGACCTGTGCAATATTTGTGGTATAGAAAAATAATAGAAAAAGAAAGAAAATTGGTCTGATCATTTAATTTGAGTGATAATATTGCCGGTGGTAAAAGGAAAACACTTTTCCAAATTCGGGAAATTCAAAAATAGCAAATTAACTACAGTCTTTTTTCATGGCAGGTGTAGCCATATTGCTAATTATTGATTTGACGCCGCCCACTCATTAAATACCTTCTAATTTAAAATCCGAAATGGTTGACAAATTCAAAATATACGAGGCTTGTATGTCAAGTATTGAATCCCGCATACAGGCGATTCAGGAAGCGCTTGACGCTGCCATCACGGCGGGCAACGAGGAAACGAAAAGCAGCGTTGGTGATAAATATGAAACTGGCCGGGCCATGATGCAAATGGAGCAGGACAAGCAGCGCACGCAACTGGGAAAAGCAATACTCCTGAAAAATGAATTATCGCAAATCAATTTAAAAAGGCAATATAAAAAAATAGAGAAAGGCGCCGTGGCCATTACCGATGCCGGATGTTATTTTATCGCAACGAGTATCGGTAAAGTAACAGTGGAGGAAAATGTGATTTATGCAATTTCTACCGACGCACCATTGGCAAAAGCCTTAATGGAAAAAAAGGAAAACGACGTATTATTTTTTCAGGGTAAAAAATTTATAATTCAGAAAATATTATAATAAGCAGGGTAATTACAGCCCGTATATTCTGCACTCATGTCATATTTACTTCCAGTACAAAACCGCTCCCGTGCACATTTTGAATTTTTATTTTTTCGTCTTTTGATAAATATTTGCGCAAACGGGAAATAAATACATCCATGCTTTTGCGGGCGAGAAAATCATTGCGACCCCACAGTTTTTGCAAGACATATTCCCGCTGAATCAAATTGTTTATATTTTCACAAAACAACCTGAGCAGGCCTGACTCCTTCTCCGTCAATTCTCTTTGGTGGTTACCATAGCGCAGGATGTTCTTTTGGCTGTCAAAAATATAATCTCCGACCTGAAAGACTTCAAATCTTTGCGAGCCTTCCGCTGTGGTATATAAAGACGACCTTTTCAATACAGATAAAATTCTGGCGACCAGTTCTTCCTCGTTTACTGGCTTTTTTATGTAATCGTCGGCCCCGGCCTGGTAGCCGCGCTCCACATCCCTGTGCATCGATTTTGCCGTAAGAAAAATGATTGGATGGCCTGGTTGTTTGTGGCGTATCAGTTCTGCGACCGTAAAACCATCGAGTGCCGGCATGGCAACATCGAGAATGGAGAGATCAAAGTTCCCCTGTCCAAAAGCACGGAGTGCTTCTGCACCGTTTTTCACCCAAACGATCTGAAACGCCCGGGACGTCAGATACTCTTTCAGTAAAAAACCCAGCGTCTCATCGTCTTCGGCAAGTAGTATGGTTGGTTCGAGCTTTTCCATAAACGGTATGTAATTGGCAATAATAAGTATATCTGTAAGCCCCACGGGCATTTTAGGTATTTCAAATTCAATAGCCGACCTTTGCAAATGGAGGCGAACTAATTACCCGTACCCGTGTTCCATTGTTTCAAGTTGATGACAGTGCAAAACTAAATACTGATCAATAATCACAGTTCATTAAGATGCAACGACAAGTTTCGGTATTTCTACCCACCGATTGGGGAAATTTTAACATTTATGCTTTTGCCGACCGTGAGGACGAGCCAACGCCGCATTTGATTCTGGCCCATGAAAACATGGATGTCTCCAAGCCTGTGCTCGTCCGTATTCATTCTGAATGCATGACCGGCGATATGTTTCATTCCAGGCGGTGCGATTGTGGTGAGCAGCTGGATAAGGCTCTCGAACTGGCCGCGGATCAGGGTGGTGCCGTTATTTATCTGAGGCAAGAGGGGCGCGGAATTGGCCTGATCAATAAACTAAAAGCTTACAACCTCCAGGACAAGGGATTAAATACCGCCGACGCCAACACCCATTTAGGGTTCGAAGTGGATGCCCGGCAGTATGACCTGGCAGTCGAGATTTTAAAAGATCTGGGAATTAAACAAATTTACCTGTTGACCAATAACCCCCTAAAGATCGAAGCGATCGAAAATTCCGAAATCGAAGTAGTGGGCAGGGTGCCTTTGATCATCGCACCTAAAAAAGAAAATCATTCTTATTTGAAAACCAAAAGAGAGCTGATGGGCCACTTGTTAAATGTCTGAAAGGCGCAGAACATATGGCGCAGGTCCGCTCCTTGTCTAATAGATAATTTGATAAAAAACAAACTCCCGAAATCTTGCGATCCGGGAGTCGTATAAATTCGAAAAAACAGCAGGATGATATGTCCAGAGCGGACATAATAAGCAGAGAAATATTTTTATCTAAAAAAGAAGATGATAAGTAAATTGAGATAAGCCGAAAAGAGCTCCACCTGTTGGCAATAAAAGCATTGTTTACAAATCGCTAATTTTCCTCACTACTTTATAAAGCCGGGTATGCATCCCTACCTCTTCCACAAATGGATCGTGCTCCAAATGATTGGCAGAAATCAACTTCAGGTGTGTGATCCGGTTGCCGTGATAAATGCGCTGCACATGCTTAACCCATAAGGAGCCATTGTTTTTCACAGCATATATATCATTATCGTTCAGGTTTTCCAGCCGGTCTACTTCCCGGCAAACCACCAGGTCATTGTCATTGATGATCGGTTCCATGCTGTTACCATTGATCTGAAAAGCGACCAAACCGTTTCCTTGCAAACCTGGCAGAGAAAACCAGGAAGTATCTTCCGTATCAAAACTATCCGTCCCGACAGTGCTGCCGGCAAATGCTTCAACAGTCGTAAACAGAATGTTGCCCCGGTTAAGGCTTCCAACGGGACTACTACTCCTCGGCAAATCGAAACCGAACGGTGTGCCTGAGCCATCCAGCAGGTAATCTTCATTGATGCCGTACTCCCGGCAGAATATTCTTGCCTGCGAATAACTGATTACCCGCTTGTCCCCGTCGTTCAAAAAAGCACGGATGATGTGCCCGTAGCCTTTGTTGCCAAGTATTTTTTCGGCTACGTCGCCAATGCCTTTCCCGTTGCGGTCGTTTTTAATAATAACGCCCCGGTCTTCAAGCATTTGAAAGACTTTCATAAACCGATTGTTTAATTCTATGCGGTCTTCTCCAATCATAATGATAAAATTTAATGGTGGGTTAAAACAAATCCAATGATTATGGGGCAAACATAAAACAAATTATTTTAATTACAAATTTTTGTTCGATATTTTTGATTTTAAAACAAAACCTTTACTCAGTGGTCTTGACGGTCCTGCCCTTCTGCCCATTCGCGCTGCAGCAGGCTAAACAAGACCAGGTCGATATAAGTACCATACAGGAGCAGGCCTTCCCTCAAAATGCCCTCTTTTGAAAAACCAAGTCGTTTGGGGATTCCCTGGCTTTTGTGGTTTTTAATGGCCACTTTTATTTCAATCCGGTTGAGGGCTTTGGTTTTAAAAAGGTGGTGGATAAAAACCCGGCAGGCCTTTGTCATAATCCCCTCCCCCTGGCAATCCTCTGACAACCAGTATCCCACCTCACAGCTCTTATTGTCCTTACTGAAACTGACCACGCCCACGGAACCAATGACCTGGCCCCGTTGCACGATAAAAGTTGTGAGCCTGGTGCCGTTGGTGTTGTGCCTCATACTCTCCCTGATGAAACTTTTGGTATCCTCCAACTCTTTGGTGCTATCAACCCACGGCAGCCACTCTCTCAAATAATCCCGCTGGCTGTCAACCGCAGAAAAAACCAATGGTGCCAATTCGGGCCGGGCCAGGTGGATGCTCAGGTTAGCATCTATTTTCAGAAAAGGTGTCAACTCCATGATTACGCAAAATGATTTAAAGTAACTATATAACTCATGTTACGCAAGAAATGCGGAGCAGCATAGACCTCGCCTTTTGAAACGTCCCAATGTGCTCCTCCAAAGGTTTCTAAGGTCCGAACAGAATGATGCAAAAGGCTTGAGCGATTCTCCGGCCCGCATTTTAGGGTAATTTTTTTGCCCTTTGCGTAACATGAGTATATAATAATGGCGGGGTAGTAGAAACCGGTCTTTTCGACCTTCCATCGTATATCCCTGAGTAGTTTTTTTTTGCACGATTGGTTACATTGAAAACTTTTCTCACTGTACATTTAAACCGTTCCAATGTTTACCAGTCAATACAACGTGTGCAGGATAACCGATCCGAAAAGATGTGTTTCAGCACCTTCGCACTACTGCACAAAAATGATTAAAAAAAATTGAACCACCTGTCAGGCCAACATAACGATGAACGGATTCTGACCATGATGTCCGATGATGCAACCATGGAGGAGGGTTTCCGGTTGCTGATGGCGGCCTACCAGGAGCGGCTCTACTGGCATGTCAGGCGGATGGTACACGGGCACGACGATGCCAACGATGTGCTTCAAAATTGCTTTGTAAAAGTTTATCGGGGCTTCCGCCAGTTTGAAGGAAAATCAAAACTGTACACCTGGCTCTATCGCATAGCCACCAACGAAGCCATCACCTTTTTGAAAAAACAAAAAGCTGTGACCCCACTGGACAATGAGGACAACAACCTTTCGAATCAACTGAAAGCAGACCCTTACTTCGATGGGGATAAAATACAAACGTGGTTGAAAATGGCCATTGCCCGGCTGCCCGAAAAACAACAGCTCGTGTTCAACCTGCGCTACTACGACGAAATGAGTTACGCCGACATGTCGGAATTGCTCGACACCTCGCAGGGGGCGCTGAAGGCCTCTTTTCACCATGCCATCAAGAAAGTGGAACAGTACGTAAAAATCGCAGCGGACAGCGACTGAACCAATCATTCTCAATTTTGAATTTTTTACAGCATGAAAAATAAAAAGGAAATACGAGACGAAATACAAGGTCTTTCTCCCTTTCTCTGGGAGCAAAAAGGCCGACAGGAAGGGTACGAAGTCCCAAAAGACTATTTCAAATCTTTGCCCGATGAAGTTTTTGGAAAATTAAAGGAACAGGTTTCCCCACAACCCGCAGCCAGAGAAGAAAACTGGTTGGAGTGGATGACCCATGTGTTGCAGCACCTCTTCCAACCTCGTTATGCCCTGGCTTTCGCAACGGTCGCCGTATTGGTAGTCGCCGGAGTTTATTTCACGAAACCCAACGATCAGCCAACAACCGCAGTGGCACTCCTGAGTGAACTGCCGGATGAGGCCCTCAACGAATACGTTTCCGAAAACATTGATGAATTCGATGAAGAAACCCTGACGGAACTTATGGCGGATAACATTGATCCCCTGTCCAGACTGGAAATCGAAAGCAGTGACGAATTGATAGACGAACTGATTGATGACTTAAGCGAGGAAGACCTGGAAGATCTATTGTAACTCATGTTACGCAAAAAATGCGGAGCAGCATAGGTCTCGCTTTTTGAAACACCTAAACGTGCTCCATGCAAAAGGCTTGCACGATTCTTCGGCCCGCACGAAAGAATGTTTTTTGACCCTTGCGAAACATGAGTTGTAATATTTACCACAAATAAAATTTATTTTTTGACAAAGAAAAAAAGGAGATAACGACGAGTCGGAAATACAAAAACCTGTCTGACACATCAGCACGTGACTACCGGCAGCATAACGTTTTCAACTTGATTTTACCTCCAACTCAGATTATGAAAAAAGTATTTTTAGGAACCGCTTTCCTGCTATTATTTAGCCTGATGGCCAATGCCCAAAGAGGCAACCCCCGGGCAGAACGCCAGGAACGCATAGAAGCATTTAAAATCGCCTTTTTTACCGAAAAGCTGCAACTCACGCCTGATGAGTCGAAAAGATTCTGGCCACTTTTCAACCAATTTGAACAACGTCAGGATGCCTTACAAGAGAAGTACAACCTGAAAGGAAAACGCCTTGAGCTCCTGTCGGACAAAGAAGTCAAAGACTATATAATGAACCAGTTGGAAATGGAGGATGAACTCGTCAAGCTACGCAAAGACTATACGATCCAATTCATGGAAGTATTACCCGTCCGGAAAGTGGCTATGCTGCAACGAATCAACCGGGATTTCAAAAAAACTTTGCTGGAGGAAATCCGCAAGCGGAGGCAAGTCGGTCCGGATGGAAATTAAGCGTTGCCGATGCCGGAAAAAACGCTCTTTTTCAGATAAAACAAAGATGATATCAATAAACAGCGCCCCTGCCTCAGACACGTTTTACCTTGTCCCAAAAAAGGTAACTCAGGGCCGCTGACAACCATCACAGCAGCCCGTACGCTCGATTGTTTCGTGTTGCCTGCGCCGACGAATTACACTTACTGCACCACCTTTTTCGCATACAAACCCTCCACAATTGGTCGTAGCACGGCAGTCCATTTTGCGTACCCGCTGCTATTCATGTGCAATTGATCCCCGACGAAAAGAGCCGGATCTGGCTGCCCATTACTCCCCATCAGCGTTTCACCGATGTCTACGTAATGCACGTTGGGGCGACTTTTGGCAAACCGTTCTATCATGTCGTTCAGGGTTTCATACTTGCGCCAGTGCTCCCAGCGGGCGGGTGAAGGTTTGGCCGAAATATAGACAACGGGCACGCCCGACAGGCGTTTTTCCGTTTCACCGATGTATTTTTTAAAATCCTGAAAAACAACAGCAGGCGGCCTTTCTTCTACCAGGTCATTTTCCCCGGCGTAAAAAACGATAACACCAGGTTTGTATTTGTACACGATGCGATCAGCATAATAATTGACCTCAGCAATCGTCGAGCCTCCAAAGCCCCGGTTGATAACGGGCATCGGCGCAAAGTCTTCCTGCAGGGAAGACCACAGGCGAATACTTGAGCTGCCGACAAACAGGATGCTGCCAACGGCCGGCATGGCTGTTTTATCCGCTTTTTCAAAGGCCTGTATTTCCTGTTCGAAACGATCCAGGTGCTCAATCTGGTTGCCACGCGGTAAAAGGCTGCCATGCGAATTATTGGATTTGTCGCTTTTGCAGTTCCAGATCAGCATCGGAACAAGGAAAAGCAACAGGTGGCGAATAAAGACAGAAAGGTTCATCGACTTCTTTTTTTTGATTAAATACTCTGTAATTTAAATTTTCTTTGATTTTTCTTTCATGCAAGTGGGCCGGAGGATTCATCTCGCTTTGAGGAATCAGACTACTCGGCCCAAAGGGATTTGAAGGGGAAAAGGTGGCGGTTGCCACCTTTTCCCCTTCAAATCCCTGGAGGCGCACGTTGGGGGACAATTGAAACTGTAAATTCCCTGCGCCGCATTTCATAAACTAATTTAGATTACACAGTATTAAAAAATGATCTGGGAGGGGAAATTAATTAAAAATCAGGAAACGTTTTTCTGGTCATTCATTTTACGCAACAGGAAATAATACGCAACAGACTACCGTTAACGTTAAGAAGCCCGGCAACAAAGGAGGTTGCCGGGCTTTTGCGTTCTTAGTCGCTACAAATAAAATTTCGCAAAAAGAATAAGGTGTTGAATAAAATGGTTTTTCGGGGTTTTGGCAGAAGGGGATTTTCCCGGGGTTAAACATGGTTCCTGAAAAGAGGATATACAGGTTACGGCTTTGAGACGTAACACGGCGGAATAGTCACATTAATTAATTCTGATGTAAAATAAACGAATGTAAAATCAGGCAAATGAGCGGTGCCCATTCAGACAGATAGGCTGCAATCACTTACATTTGCCTTATTTCTTAAACCATACACAATTACAAAATTTTTATGGATAAAATCAAAATCCTCTGGGCAGACGATGAAATAGATTTGTTGAAACCCCAAATGCTCTTCCTGGAAAAAAAAGGGTACGAAGTGACGACCGTCACCAACGGTCATGATGCCCTTGATGAATGTACCGGCAACAAAGACTTCGATGTCGTCTTTCTGGACGAGAGCATGCCCGGCCTTACCGGCCTCGAAACACTGGCCAGGATAAAGGAGAAAAAACCGACCCTTCCCATCGTGATGATCACAAAAAATGAAGCAGAAGACATCATGGAGGAAGCCATCGGCTCCCAGATTTCAGATTACCTCATCAAGCCGGTAAACCCCAATCAGATATTGTTGACCCTGAAAAAAATCATCGACAATAAACGGCTGGTACGGGAAAAGACGACCTCCGACTATCAACAGGAATTCCGTATGCTCTCTATGGAAATCAATAGTGGTCCGGGCTACACCGGGTGGGTCGATATTTATAAAAAACTCATCAACTGGGAGATAAAAATGGACGACTCCCAATCGACTGACATGGGCGACATTTTGTCTACCCAAAAAAGAGAAGCCAACTCAGAGTTTAGCCGCTATGTGGTGAAAAATTACGAAAAATGGGTGAATGAGACCGCCTCGGCCCCCATCATGTCGCACAACCTGATGCGCAACCGCATCCTGACCAAAATGGACGACGAAAGGCCCACGGTCATGCTCCTGCTCGACAACCTCCGCTACGACCAGTGGAAAGCCATCGAGCCCATCGTCACTGAGTTGTTCCGGGTGGAAGAAGAAGACTTTTTTTACAGCATTTTACCTACTGCAACCCAGTACAGCCGAAATGCCATCTTCGCCGGCATGATGCCAGCTGACATCGAAAAGAAATTTCCCAAGCTCTGGAAAAACGACACCGATGAAGGTGGTAAGAATAATTACGAAAAGGAATTCCTGACGGAACAAATCAAACGCTCGGTACGCAAGCCTTTGAAGTTCGACTATAAAAAAGTTACCAACGTCGCTGCCGCCAAAGAGCTGCAGGACAATATCATCAACTATCTCAACAACGACCTGACCGTCATTGTCTACAATTTTATAGACATGCTGTCTCATGCCCGTACGGAGATGGAGGTACTTAAGGAATTGGCGGGCGACGAAAAAGCCTACCGATCACTGACCCGTTCCTGGTTTTTGAACTCTCCCATCTGGACTACCCTGCAAAAAGTGGCTGAAAGGGATGCTCAACTCTTTATCACTACCGACCACGGCACGATCCGGGTCAATACTCCGTCGAGGGTCGTTGGTGACCGGGATACGACCACCAACCTGCGCTACAAAGTTGGCCGCAATCTGCAGTACGAAAAGAAAGATGTGCTGGATTTCCGGGATCCCATCGATGCAGGGCTGCCCCGGCCGAATGTGAGTTCCACCTTCATTTTTGCCAAGGACGACATCTTCTTCCTGTACCCAAACAATTACAACCATTATCACAACTACTATAAAAATACCTTCCAGCATGGCGGTATTTCCCTCGAAGAAATGATCTGCCCGATCATCCGGTTGTCTTCTAAATGAATGAGAGAATGAAGGAATGAGTGAATGAGTGAATGGGAAAGAACATTCTCTCATTCTCTCATTCATTCCTTCTTTCATTCTCTCATTCTCTCATTCTCTCATTCATCCCTTCATGCAACGCATTCCTTCCCTTTTTACCGCCCCCAGCGATATCAGCGGCCGGGGCGTTTTCACCGGCGAACCCATCGAAGAAGGGGCCCTCATCGAAATCTGCCCCGCGATTGTGCTGCCGGAAAACGAACTATCCATCATTCACAGCACGACCCTGCACGATTATTATTTCCTTTGGGGCGACGAACAAAAGCAGTGCGCCATTGCGCTCGGTTATGGGTCGCTGTACAACCATTCTTATGAGCCCAATGCCAGGTATCTATTGGACTACGAACACGAAACAATTGATTTTTATGCGATTAAAAATATTGAACCGGGGGAGGAGATTTTGGTGAATTACAATGGGGAGGCGCATCTGCAGGCAAAAGTTTGGTTTGATAAAAAAGAGAAGCGTTGAGACAGCACAATTTAAACTCGTATTTTGCTTTCACAAACCAATTATTTGCAACCAATAAAAGATTAAAATTTTTCCAAAAATCATATTTCAGATTCGGTATTTAAACGTAATACAAGGGTTCTAAACTGGACAAAAGATAGGAAGACTGCATGAAAAATTTTCTCTACATAACTATTCTCTCCTTCCTCTTCGCTGCCTGCGAAAACGACATCAACGAAGTCAACCGCCTGTTTTCCAATGAAGAAACACAGGTCGAAACGGCCCTCGGTGTGGAAATGCTGTACAGCGATTCGGCCATTTTGAATCTCCGCATCGTCACCCCAATGCTGGTGCGGCACATCGACGACAAGGACCCCTGGCAGGAATTTCCCGAAGGGCTCGAAATAGAATTTTTTGCCAAAAATGGAAAAGAAGTGACCGGCCGGATGACCGCTAACTACGCCCAGCGCTTCGACAACGAATCCAAATTCATCGTGCGGGACAGCGTCGTTTGGTACGGGGAAAAAGGCGAAAAACTCGAAACGGAAGAATTGATCTGGGAAGAAGAAAACGATAAAGTACACACCAACAAATTTGTCATCGTTCGGCGCCCGGACGAGATTATCTACGGGCATGGTTTCGACTCGAATAAAGATTTTACCAAATGGAAAATACGGGCGATCGAGGGGCGCATCAAGTCGGACATGACCAGGGATTTAAAAGATTGACGTATTCTTGCCCAATGAAGCCTGACATCCAATCCAGATCTGACATTCTCCAAATCATAGAAGCCTTTTACAAAAGACTGCTCGCCGACCCGGTCATGGCGCCGGTATTCCTGGAAGTGGCCAACATTGATTTGGAAGAACACCTGCCCATTCTTGTTGATTTTTGGGACTCTATCCTTTTTTTTACGGCCAAATACAAGGGCAATGCCATGCTTCCCCATCTTCAGTTGCACGAAAAATACCCGTTGCGGAAAGAACATTTTAAAAGATGGCTGGCTTTTTTCAATCTGTCAGTCGACGAGTTGTTTGAGGGCGACAAGGCTCAATTGATGAAAGAACGGGCCAAATCCATTGCCCTCTTAATGGAGGTGAAGGTGAACAATATGAACAGCTGACCGCCTGCACAAAAACCATGATCGCCGATTTTTATCCAAACTTTCCCATCTTCCGGCCAATATTCTGAACTTTATTCATTGGAAATCAAAAGCCGGACAGCCCGTACATTTGCAATCAGCGGTACAATACTTTAAAACAGTCTTGTTCGGAAATTAAGATCGGTAAAAATTAGATTTTATCACCTTCCAATTTTTTATTTGTGCGCAAGACCAACAACGGAAACTTTCATGTCTAAGACCAGCCAGTCATACAACGAGGCCTTCCAACGGGAGTTGAGCCGGCTCAATCCGGCCCAACGGGAAGCAGTCGAACAGATTGAGGGGCCGGTGCTGGTCATTGCCGGGCCCGGCACGGGGAAAACACACATCCTGGCCAGCCGCATTGGTCACATCTTAATGCAGACCGACACCCAGCCGCACAATATCCTTTGCCTCACTTTTACCGATGCAGGTGTGCAGGCCATGCGAAAGCGACTGTTGCAGCTTATCGGGCCGGAGGCACACCGGGTTCACGTTTTCACTTTCCATTCTTTTTGCAACAATATTATTCAAAGCAATCTGGAGCGCTTCGGCCGGCGCGACCTCGAACCCCTCAGCGACCTCGAACGGGTAGATATCATCCGGCGCATTATTGACGAACTGCCCCACCGGCATATTTTAAAACAAACACGCGGCGATACTTTTTTTTACGAAGGCCACCTCAGCGGTTTGTTTCAAACTATGAAAAAAGAAAACTGGTCAGCGGCATTTATCACCCAAAAAATTGATGAATACCTGGCCGACCTGCCCAACCGGGAAGAATATATTTATAAGAGAAAGCACGGAGAATTTAAAAAAGGCGATTTAAAGGAAGGTAAAATAGAAGATGAGAAACACCGTATGGAAAAACTGCGGCAGGCCGTACAATTATTTTCCCGCTACAAAGAACTGATGCGTGAAATGCAGCGCTACGATTATTCTGATATGATTCTATGGGTATTGGACGCCTTTAAAAAATACCCGGCATTACTCCGGCAATACCAGGAACAATATCTCTATTTTCTGGTGGATGAATACCAGGATACCAACGGCGCACAAAATGAAGTTTTGAAAAACCTGGTGGACTATTGGGAAAATCCCAATGTTTTTATTGTCGGCGACGACGACCAATCCATCTATGAATTTCAGGGGGCTCGTTTAAAAAATATTACCGACTTTTATTCAAAATATCAACAGGATATTAAACTAGTCATACTGGAAGATAATTATCGTTCTTCACAAAATATACTGGATACTTCCCGGTCGGTTATTGCCCAAAATAAGATAAGAGCCATCAACGCCATTGAAGGATTAGGATTGGAAAAAATCTTAACTGCCAAAAACACGGCTGTTGCAACAAGTCCATTACTGCCGGAAATCGCAGAGTATCCGGATCGGCTGCACGAAGAAGTGGATATAATCCGGCAATTGGAAGAATTAATAGCGGCAAAATATCCGATGAACGAAGTGGCTGTTATTTTTTCAAAACACCGCCAGTCTGAACGTTTAATCGAACTCTTAAACAGGAAAAAAATACCCTATGCTACTCGCCGTTCTTTCAATGCCCTTGACCTTCCTTTGATTCAAAATCTACGCATTTTACTGGAATATTTTAATGCCGAATTTAACAAGCCATACAGTGGTGAACATTTAATATTCCGGATCATGCACTTTGATTTTTTTGCCATACTCCCCAATGACCTTGCCCGGTTTTCCACCGCATTGGCAAAAGAACAGAATAAGGAAAAAAGTTTTTTTTGGCGAAATAAAATTAATGACAACCTCTTTTTAAAAAAATGTGAATTAGAAAACAAAGCGGCATTCCTGCATTTTTCAGCATTTATTGAAATGATGATACATGCATATACCAATTGCTCAGTGCCGGCATTTATTGAAAAAACACTGAACCGAAGCGGGTTGATTAAAAGTTTACTTGAAAAAACAACAGCCGGTGGCCATGAACAATCATCGGCCGGAATTGAAGTATTATTCGCATTCACAGATTTTGTAAAAAAAGAAGCCGACAGAAACCCGCGTCTAACTTTAGACCGGCTGCTGGATTTGCTGAAAAGCATGGATGCCAACCGAATTGCCCTGACGGTGAACAGCGGACAAACAGCCGGTGCAAACGGCAACGCTGCTGTAAATCTGCTGACCGCGCATTCTTCAAAAGGACTGGAATTTAGCAAGGTATTTTTACTGGACTGCGTGAAAGATAATTGGGAGCCGAATAATCGGGGGAATAATTTCCAGTTTTCCTTTCCCGACACATTAACCTTAAGTGGAGAGGAAGATGCAGAAGAAGCCCGCCGGCGCCTGTTTTATGTAGCCATCACACGGGCAAAAGAATCGCTCTATATTTCCTATGCCGCAAAAAATGATAACGGCAAAGAACTTCAGCGGGCTATTTTTTTAGATGAGATATTGTTTCCAGCAAATGATGTTCAACAAAAAATAGAATTAAAGCAAAGAGAAGCCCCTGCGGATAAATTACTGGAAGCACAAAAAGTGCTGCTGTTGGAAAATAAACCCCAGGCAGAACGACACGACCCGGAGGCGATCCGGGAAATATTGGAAAATTTCACCCTGAGTGTTTCTTCACTGAATAAATTCCTTCGCTGTCCGCTTAGTTTTTATTATGAAAATATTTTGCGGGTTCCGGCGGTGGCGAGTGAAGCTGCTTATTTCGGTATTGCTTTTCACGATGCCCTTTGCTCAGGTTTTGAAAAAATGCTGACTTCAAAATTAAAAGCATTTCCCACGGAGAAGGGTTTCGTCAAATTATTTAAAAAAGAACTCGAAAAATACCGGGCATTTATCAGTAAAAAAGAATACGAGCGCCGGCTCGATCTGGGAAGCCAATTCATGGAGGAATATGTCCGGGAAAAATATACAAGCTGGACCCGGAATGTGTGGGTTGAAAAAGAATTTAAAAATGTAGAAGTAGAAGGCGTTCCTGTCAGTGGTGCTATTGACCGGATCGATTTTCTGGATCAGCAAACTGTGCATATTGTCGATTACAAGACAGGGGCACACCGGGCCGACAAGGTGAGGCGACCCACAGAAAAAGAACCTGAGGGTGGCAGTTATTGGCGGCAGTTGGTATTTTATAAACTGTTGTTTGAAAATTGGAGAAGTAACCCGCGCCGCGTGGCCAGTGCTGAAATTTCCTATCTCGAACCGGACCAGAAGAAGGGTCAGTTTCCTGTTTTTAGAATTGTTTTTGAACCGGAAGACACAACCGTCATGAAAACATTAATTAAAGACACCTACGGAAAAATTATGCGACAGGAATTTTATGAAGGCTGCGGAGAAGATAATTGCCATTGGTGCCGATTTCTGAAAAACCAGGGTTCTGTGGACAGTTTTTCCGACATGGAAATCGAAGAGTTGGATGATTAATCCGCTTTTAAATCAGGATAAATTCAAAATAATAATTGGAAGACACTTACCAACATCAGGGCCTCCGGAAAAGGCTCATTGACAAGATCCGCCGGAAAGGGATCGTCGACGAAAATGTTCTGTCGGCGATGATGGCCGTACCGCGCCACCTTTTTCTGGACAGCACATTTTCCCATCTCGCCTATAAAGACCAACCGGTCGGCATTGGCAAAGGGCAAACCATTTCGCAGCCATACACCGTTGGATTCCAGACGCAACTGCTGGAAGTGGAAAAACGCATGCGGGTTTTGGAAATAGGAACGGGCTCCGGTTATCAGGCAGCCATACTGGGAATGATGGGAGCACGCGTCTTCACGGTTGAAAGGCAGGAAGAATTATATTTAAAAGCCAAAGAAATTCTAGGCACAGGGTTGTTTGGAAATATCCGCTGCTATTTCCGGGATGGCACCAAAGGCTTAAAAGAATTTGCCCCCTATGACCGGATTATTGCAACGGCAGGGGCAGAGGAAGTGCCAGCGGCATTATTGGAACAACTAAAAACAGGAGGTATACTCGTCATACCTGTTGGCAAAAAAAGCCAGGTCATGAAGCGTATTATTAAAAAATCGGAAACAACTTATCAGGAAGAAGACTGGGGTGATTTCCGGTTCGTTCCATTCCTGACCGGAAAGGAAAAGCAATAAACCGTCAGTTGGTTTTTTAACAGGCTATAAAACCCGTGTAAACTATTTTAAATCTCAAGAGCTTATGAAATACTTTTTATTTACGCTGTTTGCTTTTTTCAACACCATCTCCTTTTCTCAAAATGATTATTTTCAGCAGGAAGTTAACTACAGGATAAACGTTACTTTAGACGATAGCAAACACTTGCTGACAGGCGACATTGAAATCGCTTATACCAATAATGCCCCGCACGGATTGGACAGTATCTATTTTCATTTTTGGGGAAATGCTTTTAAAAATAACAACACGGCTTTTGCCGAACAAAAACTGCGGACAAAAAGCACCCGGTTTTATTTTTCACCACAGCGTGACAAAGGGGAGTATACCGATTTGTCTTTTACGGTTGACGGACAAAAAGCGGAATTATTTTTTGATGAAAAAAATCCGGATATAGCTGTTTTAATATTGCCGAAAAAAATAAACCCGGGTCAATCTGTCAATATAAAAACCCCTTTTACCTTAAAAATACCCGCTTCGTTTTCCCGCCTTGGCCATGTTGGCACTTCTTATCAGATGACGCAATGGTACCCCAAACCGGCTGTCTATGACCACAAAGGCTGGCACCCGATGCCCTATCTGGACCTGGGTGAATTTTATTCAGAGTTTGGAAATTTTGACGTGACGATCACCCTGCCGGAAAATTATGTCGTCGGCGCAACCGGCATACTGCAAACAGAAAGCGAAAAAGATTTTTTAAAAGAAAAAATAGCCGCAACAGAAGCTTTGGTCAAAAAAGGGCTCTTTCCCGGAGACGACGAATTTCCTGAATCGAGCAGTAAGATAAAAACGATCAGATATACCGCCGAAAAAGTACATGACTTTGCCTGGTTTGCCGACAAGCGTTTTCACGTATTAAAAGGAGAAGCCACGCTGGCATCCGGAAAAAAGGTGGACACCTGGGCCATGTTTACCAATAAGGAAGCAAAACTCTGGGAAAAAGGCGCTGAATATGTCACCCGAGCCGTGGAATTTTATTCAGAAATGGTTGGTGAATATCCATGGCCACAAGCTACGGCGGTACATAGCGCATTGAGTGCCGGAGGGGGTATGGAGTACCCGATGATCACAGTTATCGGAAATTCAGGCAATGCCAGAGCACTGGATGACGTGATCACACACGAGGTTGGACATAACTGGTTTTATGGGATTTTGGCTTCCAACGAACGGGATCACGCCTGGATGGATGAAGGCCTGAACAGCTATTATGAATACCGCTATATGCGCAAATATTATGGTGCACGGGCGGATATCGACATCCCCGGTTTCTTGATGAACCACACACATGAAGATGTGTACGAACTTGGTTATTTATATAATGCCCGCCGGAATCTTGACCAGGCACCCGACACGCATTCCAATGATTTCGACATGATTAATTATGGATTGGGAGCGTACGTAAAACCGGGCACAGCCCTCGGCCATCTGGAGAAATATTTAGGCACGCCGGAGTTTGACCGCATCATGCAGCAGTATTACGAAACCTGGAAATTCAAACACCCTTATCCGGAGGATTTCAGACAGTTATTCGAAAAAGAAAGTGGGAAAAACTTAGACTGGTTTTTTGATGGATATATTTTTTCTAATAAAAAACTGGACTATGCCATTAACGATATTGAGGAGGGAATAAATGGTTATAGTGTTTCGGTGAAAAACCGGGGAGACATAGCTGCGCCGTTTCCAATCTCGGGCATTAAAGACGGAAACGTGGTCACAACCAAATGGTACGATGGGTTTTCCAATTTGACGGAGGTGGATTTTCCTGCGGGCGATTTTGACCAATTAATTATCGACGCAGAAAATACCACGCTTGATGTAAACCGAAAAAATAACAACATAAAATTATCAGGGGCCTTAAAAAGAATAGAACCGCTGCAAATCGGCGTTTTGGGCGCCGTGGAAAACAGCCGAAAAACAACCGTTAATATGTGGCCGGCATTCGGTTATAATGTGTACGATGGTTTTATGCTGGGGCTTTCACTGCACAACGGTATTTTACCGGCAAAAAAATGGGAGTATCAGTTAGCGACGATGTACGGTTTTAATTCTTCGGATATAGCAGGGCTGGCAAATTTGCAGTATAATATTTTTCCCAAATCAGAAAAAATAAAAAAAATAACTTTAGGTATTTCCTCCAAAACTTTCAATTTCGAATCACCTGATTCCCTTCGTACAGAAACCGGGTTTGCATCCACACAATTACGATACCGACGGATCGTACCTTCGGTAAAACTTGAATTACAACGCTCGCCAACCAGCCACTTTTACCAAATTATTCAGTTGAGAAGTATCCTCGGCGAAGAAGAACAAACCGATTTTGTATTAGTGGACACACTCGGCGCTTTTTATATGGGAAATAAAAATGAAAGCAGGGTGATCAACGAGTTAAGTTGGGAGATAGGAAACAAGAGGGCGATCAATCCTTTCAGCCTGAAATTCACTTTAGAACATTCCGTTTTTCCGGATATTTTTGACCAGTCGATCGACCGGAATTATTTGCGCGGTAATCTGGAATGGAAAAGCGCCTATTATTTCGATCAAAAACGAAAATTTGATTTACGGATCTTCATCGGCGGTTTCCTGAAAAGTGACTACCGGGAACGCGGCATCATCACAGATAATGCCTACAACCTGACCGGACAAGGATTTAATGACTACCGCTGGGATGAATTATATTTTGGCCGGACAGAAACTTCTGGTTTCCTGTCCAGGCAGGTAACCCAAAGAGAAGGAGGAATGAAGGCTGCACTTGGCAGGCCGTACTCGGAAGGCCGCAGTAACAATTTTATTTTTGCGGTAAATTTAAAATCTGACCTTCCACAAGACCTTCCATTAAACCTGCCTGTCAAACCTTATTTTGATTTAGGTTATTATAAAGACAGCCGACCTATCTCAACCAATGATCCTGACTTTGACACTTCCAGGCAATTATGGTATCAGTTTGGTTTCACACTGGAAATATTGGACGGTGCAGTCGGAATTCATTTTCCCGCAGCAAATTCCAAACATTTAAAGGATTTATTAAACCAGAGCGGGCAGGATAATTTTTTCAAGCGAATTTCTTTTACACTTGATTTATATAAATGGAACCCCTGGAGAATTTCGGAGAATATTCAGCTTTAAAAAACCGGAATAAAAATTCGATTAAAATATGAAGATATTTTTCTAAAGATATATGCACACTGAAAAGCCGACAACGGATTTTCGGTAAAGGTTTTACTTTAACCTGTTCTCCGTAACCGGAATTATCTTTTACACTTTGAATGAGCATACGACCCGGCATTTTAATCGTTATTTCTACCGGGCGCTAAAAAAAATAATCCGACCGGATTAATGAATAACCGGGTCGGATCAGAGGTAGAAATTACTATTTAAAACCGTTCAGATTTTTTCTATTTTTCAATTTTACTGAATCCGGTATAAGGATGTAAAACCGCAGGGATATTAATCCCATCTTCCACCTGATTATTTTCTAACAATGCAGCAACGATACGGGCCAGGGCCAGAGCACTGCCATTGAGTGTATGAGCCAGGCGGCTTTTGTTGTTTTCATCCTTGAAGCGAACCTTCATACGATTACTTTGATAAGTTTCAAAGTTAGACACAGAGCTCACCTCCAGCCAACGTTTCTGCGCCGCTGACCATACCTCAAAATCAAAAGTTAATGCGGAGGTAAAACCCATATCCCCACCACACAAACGGAGTATCCGGTAGGGCAGCGCCAACTTATCAAGCAGAGAAGACACATGACTGAGCATACCTTCCAGCTGCTGGTAAGAAGTATCCGGATGGGCGATCTGAACGATCTCGACTTTATCAAACTGGTGAACCCGGTTGAGGCCGCGGACATGCGCCCCGTAAGATCCTGCTTCCCTCCGGAAACATGGAGTATAACCCGTCATTTTGATCGGGAAGTCTTTTTCATCGAGAATCACATCCCGGTAGATGTTGGTCACAGGTACTTCAGCGGTCGGGATCAGGTAGAAGTCATCTTTCTCAACGTAATACATCTGCCCTTCTTTGTCCGGCAGCTGACCTGTGGCTCTGGCAGTATCTTCATTGACCATAAGTGGCGGAATAATTTCTTCATACCCGGCCTTGGCCGCTTCATCCAGGAAAAAATTGATCAGCGCCCTCTCCAGCCGGGCCCCTTTCCCCCGGAAAACAGGAAACCCTGCGCCCGTTATTTTCACGCCCAACTCCAGGTCGAAAATATTGTATTCCGTTGCCAGTTCCCAGTGAGGTTTGGCATATTCACCCAACTCTGGCAACGGCTCGGGCCATGCCCGAAAGACCTCGTTGTCGTCACTTGAAGTACCGGCAGGTACCGATTCGTGGGGGATATTTGGCACCGCTAACAGCAACTCCTCCAATTCACTGGCTGCCTCATTCTTTTGGCGCTCTAGCTCTTTGATGGATTCTTTCAGAGAGGCCACCTTTGTTTTCAAAGCATCGGCCTCTGCACCTTTACCCTGCTTATAGAGCCCCCCGATTTCCCTGGATAGCTGATTGGATTCGGCAAGATTGTTGTCCATTTGGGTTTGAGCATTTCTCCGTGCTTCGTCCAGAGCAAGGATGTTATCAATGATGTGGAGACCTTCCTGAGTAAAGTTCCTGATTTTCAAACCTTGTAAGACTTTTTCCTTGTTGGTGCGGATGTAGTTGAGTTCGAGCATTATTATGTCAGTTTTACAATTTAAGGTTTAGCACATACGTTAGGTAATATGCCAATAGCCGCAAAAGTTTCCATAAAGAATGAATTTAGAAACTTTGTTTTCCACAGACTGTTTCACTACAACAAATTAGTGACGGTTAAACAGCCCTTGCTATTGGGTTCCCACAGAGATGATAGTATTATTTTTTTAACTGTAATGCCTGAAATATCAGGCAGTTATAGCTTTTAAAAACTTTTTTTTTAAAAATTTTGGCAAAGGTAGTATTTGAAATTAGAAAGTAAAATGTATTTTTGCGCTGCAACGTTGATCATGTCACCTATTTAGGTCTGGTATCCTTGAGAAGAATTTTGGACCAACGATTCCTTCAACTTTTTCCCACTATCACATAAGTGTTAAGTTTGATAAAAAGAAGAATGCAGCGCAACACCAACCAAGTGCGGCGTACTTGCAGGCAACAAGAAGGACGAAAGGTCGTTTTTACTTTCCATCAAGCTCCTAATCAACAGTGATAATGTTATTCATTCATTCAAATGGATTATCATATTTTCAGCAAAATCCCGGTTATAATTAAGTTTGACTGAAGCCACCCCAAGCCTACTCCATTTGGAGATCATTTCTGAAATAGAGAATATTTTCTAATCTATATACCCACTCTTAAAGGATTTGGATTTGCAGGCAAATCCAGTCATCACACACTGAATACAATTTTTTTTAAAAGAACATTTTATCATGTACGACATTTTGCAATTGAATGACATGCTGGTTCCCGAATTGAGGGATATCGCTCAGCGCATGGAAATAAATGGCTTTCGCAGACTCGCAAAACAAGATCTCATCTACAAGATACTTGATACGCAGGCTATTGAAAACAAAGAGGAGGAGAAAGCTGCTGCCAGTAATGCAGCTGCCGCCGTTGTTGATAAAAAACCGGAGGCAGTGGGTGATGAAGGCCAGTCGTCCCGAAGAACTTACCAGCGCAATGGCAATGGCCCCAACGACGGTGGCAGAAGGGAATACGGACGTCGGGATGATGATGGTGGCCGCTCCCGGAGAGGAAAAGACAACGACTACGGCGATGCACCTTACGGAAGGGACAACCGGGATAACAGACCCGAAAGCAGAAGCACCCAACGCGACTTCCAGGATCAACCTTCTCACGAAAGAGAAAGAGAGCCTGCCCAGGAAAAATTCGATATTGAACTCGATGGTATTATCGAAGGTGAAGGCATCCTGGAAATGATGCCTGATGGCTATGGCTTCCTTCGCTCATCCGACTACAATTACCTCACATCACCCGACGATATTTATGTATCGCCTTCCCAGATTAAACTGTTTGGTTTGCGGACTGGTGATACTGTTAAAGGTGCTATTCGCCCGCCGAAAGAAGGTGAAAAATACTTTGCATTACTGCGGGTTTCAAAAATCAACGGGCTCGACCCCAAAGACATCCGCGATCGGGTGCCGTTTGACTACCTCACACCTTTATTCCCCAACGAAAAATTCAACCTTTGTACTTCCCCCACCGGCAGGGATCTGAGTACAAGGACCATAGATCTGTTTACCCCCATTGGCAAGGGACAGCGTGGTTTGATCGTCGCCCAACCAAAAACAGGTAAAACGTTTTTGTTGAAAGATGTAGCCAACGCAATCGCTAAAAACCACCCGGATGCGTACATCATCGTATTGTTGGTGGACGAACGCCCGGAAGAGGTAACAGATTTTAAGCGCAACGTCAATGCAGAGGTCGTTTCATCTACTTTTGATGAACCAGCCGACAACCACGTCAGAGTGGCAGGTATCGTTTTGGAAAAAGCAAAACGACTGGTCGAATGTGGTCACGACGTTGTTATTTTATTAGATTCGATCACCCGTTTGGCAAGAGCTTACAACACCGTGGCACCAGCCAGTGGAAAAGTACTCTCGGGTGGTGTGGAAGCAAATGCCCTCCACAAGCCAAAGAAATTCTTTGGTGCAGCCCGTAACATCGAAGACGGTGGTTCAATGACCATCCTGGCAACAGCACTGATCGACACCGGCTCGAAAATGGACGGCGTTATCTTTGAAGAGTTTAAAGGAACGGGTAACATGGAACTCCAGCTGGATCGTGGCCTGGCCAACCGCCGCTTGTACCCTGCGGTCGATCTCACACGGTCAAGTACTCGTAGGGATGACCTCCTGCTCGACAGGGATACCCTGCAGCGTATGATTATCCTCCGCAAACATATCGCTGATATGAAACCGGAAGAAGCCATGGAATTTATGCGTAAGCATATGGTCAGTACTAAAAATAATGACGAATTTTTGATGTCCATGAATGGCTAACTCATCCTGAAAACGCCATTTATTCTTTTTAAAAATTTGTATTTCATAGATAGAGCGGTTTTTAGCTTCCACGCTGAAAACCGCTCTTTTTTTTGGTTGGGTGCCTGTGGAAAAATAGATTTGCTTTTTAAAAAAATAAAATACTCAATATGACAATCAACGAACGTGTGGCAGCCCTTCAGGCAGCAATGAAATCCCATAAACTGGATGCCTACATCATCCCCTCTTCCGACCCTCACCAAAGTGAATATGTGGCCGATCACTGGAAAACAAGGGAGTGGGTTTCGGGCTTCACAGGTTCGGCAGGTACATTGGTCATCACTGCCGACCATGCAGGACTTTGGACGGACAGCCGGTATTTTATTCAAGCGGAAGAACAATTAAAGGGAACCAACATAACCCTTCACAAGCTCCACGTCCCCCACACACCCGAGCACCGGGAGTGGCTCAAACAGCAGTTACCCGATGGCAGTAAAATTGGCATCGACGGAAAACTGTTTTCGGTGGATGCCGTCAGGGGGCTTGCCCGATTTTTTTATGCCAAAAAATTCGTACTTGAAACAGAGACAGACCTCGTCGAAGGTGTCTGGAGCGATCGGCCCTCCCTGCCGAAAGAACCCGTTTTTGAACATGCCGTAAAATACTCGGGCGCCAACCGGGCAAAAAAACTGAAAGCCGTGCGGGCAAAAATGGAAGGCGCCTCGCACTACCTCATTTCTACGCTGGATGACATCGCCTGGCTGTTCAACCTTCGGGGTGGAGATGTGGAGTGCAACCCCGTGTTCTACGCCTACGCCATTATTGGAGAGAAAAAAGCCTGGCTGTTTATAGATAAATCGAAAGTGCCGGATAAACTCGCGCAAAAGCTCCATAAAGACGGGGTTGTGTTAAAACCCTACACCAGCCTTGAGGGCATGCTCAAAAAATTACCCAAGAGCAGCACCATTCTCATTGATAAAGGCTCGACCAGCAACCAGGTCTTCAGTGCCATAGAAAAAGACCGGATCAAGGACGGATCAAATATCGTCGCCCCTTTAAAAGCTGTAAAAAATAAAAAAGAGATAGAGCATTTCCGGCAGGTCATGGTCAAGGATGGGGTCGCTTTGGTCAAGTTGTTCCGCTGGCTGGAAAGCACTTTGGAGAAGCGCTCCGTTCCCGAAATCGAAGTAGCCGAACGACTCATCGAACTTCGCCGCTCCCAGGGTAATTACTATGGAGAAAGTTTTCATGCAATCGTTGGGTATGAAGGCAACGGTGCCATTGTCCACTACCGGCCCGAAGCAGGCCAATGCGCCCAAATTGAAAACAAGGGGATGCTCCTGCTGGATTGTGGCGGACAGTACCTCGACGGCACCACCGATATTACACGGACGGTCTGCTTTAGCCGGCCTACTCCGGAGCAGAAAGTCGATTTTACCCTGGTCATGAAAGGGCATATCTCTTTGGCCATGGCCAAATTTCCCACCGGCACCACGGGTGTTCAATTGGATACATTGGCCCGCATGCACCTCTGGCAGCACCAGTATAACTATGGACATGGAACGGGACACGGTGTCGGTTTTTTCAACAATGTACACGAAGCCCCACAAGGCTTTTCGCCGGTCCCCCACACGCCAAGAGCGAATGTAACCATTGAACCAGGCATGCTCACCTCCAATGAGCCTGGTCTGTATAAAGCAGGAAAATACGGTATCCGCATAGAAAACCTGGTACTTTGTACGGAAGCTGGAGAAGGTGAATTTGGTAATTTTTTGCAGTTCGAAACAATTACCCTTTTCCCCATAGACCTGTCATTGGTGGCAAAAAACCTGTTGACCAAAGAGGAAAAGGCCTGGCTAAATACCTACCATGAAAAAGTATTTGAAATGTTGTCGCCTCATT
>JBFIJS010000005.1:0-21610 GCA_041600595.1 Saprospiraceae bacterium
AAATTCTGTTTTTAACAATTCGAGCGACCGGCCATCAGAGGCAAGAAGGACCGTTGCGCCCTGCCGGATGAGTTCCTCTACAACGGGAATGCAACGGGTAGCGTGACCAAGTCCCCAATTGAGGGGAGCGACCAGGATTTTTTTAGGTCGGTGCAAGGAATCTTTTTATGTTTGTGTTTTATAACAAACCTGAATACGTGAAAAAATCCCGCTTACTATACTTCACTTTTTGGCTGATGGCCCTGACTATACTCATGGCAAGTTGCAGGGCTACAGACTGTGGGTGTCCATAACCTCTCCGACAACGGATTTAATTCATCCTGATCTCGTCGTCCGTTTCATTATAAAATTTGAAACTTCCGATCTGAAAATTCGCATCAGGGATGATCCTCACCCATTTATAATAGGATTTATACCATTTCATTTGTCTGCTTGGGAAGCCTTTTTTCAGAAATGCTTCAACGAACGGGTGTACTTTAAGGAATAGCTTGGACTTTGTTCCTGACTGAATAATGAACTTCAGATCGCGTTCAATTTCATCCGTCACCAACAGGGTAGGATTGACCTTTCCGGACCCTTTACAAGCCGGGCAAACTTCAGCCGTATTAATTTTTACTTCGGGCCGTACCCGCTGCCGGGTAATTTGCATCAACCCGAACTTACTCAGTGGCAGAATGGTGTGCTGGGCCCGATCCTTCCGCATGGCATCGCGCATGGCTTTGAAGAGCTCTTTTTTGTGCTCATTATTGCGCATGTCGATAAAGTCGATAATGATCAGACCGCCGATATCACGCAGACGCATTTGCCTGGCGATTTCCTCGGCAGCTTCCATGTTCACGTGCAGAACTGCTTCATCCTGATTTTTGCTCGACATCTTGTGGCCACTGTTCACATCTACTACGTGCATGGCCTCTGTCGATTCAATGACGATATAGGCACCACTGCTCATGGTAGCCGTTTTGCCAAAAGAAGATTTTATCTGGCGGGCAACCCCATAAGAGTCAAAAATCGGCTTGCTTTTATTGTAGTTGGAAACGATGCCGACCTTATCCGGTGCAATGTTCCCGAGGAACTGCCGGATATTTCCATACAACTGCTTGTCGTTGACAACGATTTTGTTGAAAGAATCATTAAGGATATCCCGTAAGATGCTGCTTGTTTTGTCCAGTTCGCTCAACAATTTAGCTGGCGGCCGGCTACCCTGCAACTGGTTGAAAATATCTTCCCATTTGCTGACCATCAGGGCAAGCTCTTCGTGCAGGTCCTGTACTTTTTTGCCTTCGGCGGCCGTCCTTACGATCACCCCGAAGTTTTTAGGTTTGATGCTCTCAATCAATGACTTCAAACGTTTCCTTTCATCAGCATTGCCAATTTTTTTAGAAACAGCAACGATGTCGTTGAATGGTGTCAAAACCAGATAGCGACCCGGAATGGTGATTTCACAACTCAGCCTCGGCCCTTTAGTCGAGATCGGCTCCTTTAATATTTGCACCAGGATCGGCTGGCGTTTGGACAGAACCTGATCGATTTTCCCCGTTTTAATGATTTCGGGCTCAATCTTAAAATTATCAAGCTTATGGGTGTTCAAACTACCGGACGCAGCACTGTTGGTGTATTTGATTAGCGAACGGAGCTTTGGCCCAAGGTCGGTGTAGTGCAGGAAAGCTTCCTTTTTGTGACCAATATCGATAAAGGCTGCATTCAAACCAGGCATCAGCTTGATGACTCTGCCTAAAAAAATATCCCCAACCGAGAAGTTATTATTCGTCTTTTGGTTGTGCAACTCCACCAGCTTACCCTGCTCAAGCAGGGCAATCTCTACTTCCGTAGGTGCAGAATTGATGATTAATTCTTTCTCCACAATATTGTGTATTTATAAACACAAAATGGCTTCCACAATGTCAACGCATTATGAAAAACCACTATCGGAAAACAGCCCAGATAGGTGTGTGCTGAAAAGCAGATTAAGAAAGGTAGGTCGTAGAAATGGGTATAGAAACCTGACAATGAGTGATCGAATAAAAGTGGTTTGCAGATATTCTTTCGGGATCTATTCTTGTGCAGGTCAAAAAAACGCTGAGTTCAATGGGGTAGGTTGGGAATTATACTTCGGTCCTCAACTATAGCCACTATTCGACATAAAAACTTTAACCAACGTCTCAATGGTTTTATCAGGTTTTAACATTATCAGCTAGAAAGAACGTTCTTCACGAATTTTCTTTTAACTACCTCTATAAAACTTTAGACAGCACGACCGTTGTCTTTGCTTAAAATCCGATGGAAATGATAGTCATACGGCTATTGGCAGCCCTTTGATCAGGTTCTGCCAATAGCATGAAAGACCGTTTAGCGGTTCTTCTTTTTATGACGGTTCTTCCTGAGTCTTTTCTTGCGTTTGTGAGTAGCGATCTTATGACGCTTCCGTTTTTTACCACAAGGCATATCTTCTGCTCCTTTTTTGGCAGTTTCATTAGGAAAAGGAATTTCAACACACCATTTTCTCAATAAATACTACCCTGTTAAAAATTAGGTTGTATATAATTATAGAAGGTTACCAATATCTATTGAAATGGCAACCCGTTATAAATTAAAATGCATTGGCACTTAAAGTAAATCAGTTGATTGTCAGCTCTTTGCACCTGGCCAGATACGGTGCGGCAGTAGTCAGGTCGTTCATTGCTTCGTAAGCTTTCCCAAGCAAGCAATTGGAAGTAGGGTTTTCTGGGTCCACCTTAACGGCTCTGCTCAACCTTTCAACCGCTTTTTCCAACTGTCCCGTTTTGATGGCCAGTCGACCTAACTGATTAAGTACCTGAACGTTATCAGGATTTTGTTTATTTAATTCAATTAACATCAAAATTCCCTTCATGGGATTTTCTGATGGTGGGTTTTCGGCGTAGACCAGCGCCAGATTAACTGCGTGCTGCAAGTTGTCGGGGTTGAGTGAGGCAGCATTTTCCAGTGCGCTTATCGCCTTATCGGTACAATAACTTCTCACTTTAGGCTCAGTTTCCCGCTGTACACATATAGAAAAAGAAGTGCCAGCAATCGACCACGCCTCTTCATTATTTTCAAGCAAGGCCACCTGCTCTGCGTAATAGCCCGCTATGGCCGGTTTGTTTAGCTTGTACCAGGCGCTTGACAACTCTTTGTAAGCATTGGCCTTATCGCTGTTGTCTCTCGTATTGTTCAGCTCCATCTCCAACGACAAAACGGCCGATCCTTCACCAGGAGCCAAATCTTTTTTTGCATCCATGAGAAGAGCACTGATATCGGTGCTCACAGCATTTTCAAGCCTTTGTTTTTCAATGGTTTTGTGCTTATCCGGGTTGGTGTCGCATCCAAAATACATAGCGATGAACAATATGACCGCTGCACTAATAGCTATCCACTGATTCCTGTTCATTCACTAAAGGTTTATTATTTCTACTTTACATTAACAAAATAAACACCCAGAAAGATGACCTGGTTAATCATTACCATCGTCTTCCGGTAGTGTATCCACATTTTCCTTGACCTCCTCCATGAAAATTTTAGCAGGTTTAAAAGCAGGAATAAAGTGCTCTGGAATCTCAATGGAGACATTCCGTTTGATATGACGGCCAACTTTCTTTTTCCGCTTTTTGACTATGAAACTGCCAAAACCTCTGATATAAACGTTTTCACCGCTCGAAAGGGAACCTTTGACCGATTTGAAGAACTCTTCGAGCGTAACCAGCACATCTACCTTAGGAACGCCGGTTTTCTCTGAAATTGCTGTTACAAGGTCAGCTTTTCTCATCTTATATAATTGGTTTAGAATGAGTTATGAAATCAGAACCCATTATTTTGAAATGGAGCGCAAATTTCGGAAAAAAATCCTTTTGTAAAAATAATTCACAATTTAATTTCAATAATTTTCTCTTTAATTATCAATGGGTTATGAATGGTTTGGTTGTGAAAGAGCATTGCCTGTACAACTCTGCGAACGCCGTTGCTTTGGCTGAAAAATGGTAAACGAAGGATTCGGGTTCCTTTTATGGATGGGTTGCCTATATTTGCCACCTACTTTGGAAAAACCATCGAATCCGACCCCTTTTCATAACAATCATGACCCCACTAACTTCCTTTTTATATGCTGCTATCAATGACAGGTTACGGACGCTCGACCAAAACCTTTGGTTCGAAGACGATCACCGTTGAGCTTAGATCCCTGAACAGCAAGTTCACGGATATGCGCCTTAAGGTCCCTTCCAGTTTTCGGGAAAAAGAACATGAGCTTCGCAAATTTATCACCGAAAGGGTTGAGCGAGGAAAAATCGATCTGTCGATCGAAATAAAATCATTGTCCGGCGAAGATGGTTTTGGCCTCAATGTTCCGCTTTTCAAAAAGTACCACGAAGCACTTTCCACCATTGCCGACGAGCTGGAAACAGGCAAAGACGGCCTGGCAGCTGCGATTTTGAGAATCCCCAATGTCGTCGTTTCGGAAGAAGGGGATATGAACGAGGAAGAATGGAAACAAGTTTTACTTACAATCGACGATACTTTCAACAACTTCAACAAGTTCAGGGAGGCCGAAGGCAAAGCAATGGAAGAGGACTTAAGGTTGCGGGTCAATCATATCCGGGAGGGCCTGACAGGCATTGACCCCTTTGAAACGGGCCGGGTAACAAGACTGAAAAACCGACTCAAGCAAAACCTCGAAGAATTTATGGGCAAGGAAAATGTGGATGAGAACCGGTTCGAACAGGAGGTCTTGTTTTACCTGGAGAAAATCGACATCACCGAGGAGAAGGTCCGGTTGGAGCAACATTGTAGCTTTTTTCTGGAACAACTCGACTCAAAGGCGACGAGTAAAGGCCGCAAGCTTAGCTTTATCAGTCAGGAAATGGGAAGGGAAATCAACACGCTCGGTGCAAAAGCCTATTCCGCTGATATACAACGTATCGTTGTCAACATGAAGGATGAATTGGAGAAAATAAAAGAACAGGTGGCAAACTCAGTATAAGAAGATGGAGAAGTTAATCATAGTGACGGCCCCGTCGGGGGCTGGGAAAACGACCGTAGTCCGGCATTTGCTCGACACTTTTGACAGCCTCGCTTTTTCGGTATCGGCCACAACCCGTTCCAAAAGAGAAAATGAAGTGGAGGGCCGTGATTATTACTTTATGGATGCGGGTAAGTTCAGGGCTTTAATCAAAGAAAATGCTTTTTTAGAGTGGGAGGAGGTCTATGAAAACCAGTATTATGGCACGCTTAAACAGGAGGCAGAGCGATTGTGGGCGGCTGGTAAACACATTATTTTCGACATTGATGTACAGGGAGCCTTGCACTTAAAAACGATTTTTCCGGACCGAACCCTGACGGTTTTCGTCAAACCACCCCAAAAAGAAGCCCTGGTCGAAAGGCTGACCAAAAGAAAGTCAGAAAGTGAAGAAAGCCTGCAAAAGCGGATTACCAAAGCGGAGTTTGAGCTGACTTTCGAAGAAAAGTTTGATATTGTGCTGGTGAATGACGACCTGACAACAACATTCAGGGAAGCAGAGTGGATTATCAATAAATATGTAATTTAGGGCTTTATTTTGCCAATAAATAAAGGAATCAGCCTCATGGAAACGTTGACCACCCAAGGTATCAAAATCATTGTTGAACCTTTTTACTTACCAAAAGAGTCGCTGCCAGTTCAGCAAAAATATGTGCATGCTTACCGCATTTCGATTGAAAACCACAGCGGCAGCACCGTGCAACTGTTGCGCAGACATTGGTACATTTATGAATCGAATGGTATTCTGCGGGAAGTAGAAGGCGAAGGTGTTGTCGGTGTACAGCCGATTCTGAACCCGGGAGAAAAACACCAATACACTTCCTGGTGCCCCTTGATGACCGATATTGGCAAGATGCACGGTACTTTTCAAATGCAGGATCTGGTCACTTCCCGTTTTTTCGATGTAGTCATTCCGGAGTTCAAACTCATTCCGCCGTTTAAAGGCAATTGAATATCAAACCTAAAAGTAATCCCTTCCCCGGGGGTCAATTTTATCCAAAGGTTTTTTCCTGAAAGTAAAAAGGCAGTTCCCTTTATCAGAGGAACTGCCTTTTTACTTTTCGGAAAACGAGGCGATCGTTTTATTCCACCACTTTGAAAGTATACTTGACCCGCTCAAAAACAGGAGCATCGATCTCCGGGTCGATATTTTTCAGGTAGATATCCACATCGCTTTCTTCCTGGTCAGCATCTGCCTTATTGCTATCAAAGATCACCTTTATCCAACCTTTTCCACCTGGCTCGACAGTAGTTGGCGAGTATTCTTTTTCCGTGCATTCACAAACCTGGACCAGATCAATATCCAGAGTTGTGTCGCCCCGATTGGTGTAATGAAAGATATGCTCCCGAATCTCACCTTTTTTCACCTCACCCATATCAAATATTCGTTCCTCGAAATGCATGATGGGAAAACCTTTTAAATCCTTCTTTCCATACAAAGAAGACAATTTATGGATTTCGACAGGCGGATCGGTTTGTTTAGGTGCAGGAACTCCTGGCAGCTGAATAATGCTGTCTCCCCCTCCCCGGCGCCTTGACTTCTTCTCCTCCTTCTTTGGTTCGGCTTTCTGCTCGCCGTCCACTTTGCGGTTGCCAATCTGGATTAGTCTTTCTTCCTCAATAATAATACTGGTAGGCCCTTCAATAATCTTAAACTCGGTTCGGCGATTGAGCTGGTGAGCCGCTTCAAACTGTGCCTCGTCCGCCGACAGGGTATTGATGTATTCTTCCGTCAGGACTTGTCCGACTGGCAGGAAAGGGAACCGTTCATTGCTTTTGGCATTCACCGTTTGAGGTTTGCTTTCACCATACCCTTTGGCCTGGATGCGATCACGGGAAATACCATTTCTTACGAGCCACCTCCGGGCAGATTCAGCACGTCGTTGCGAAAGGTTTTCATTGGCAGCGTCGGTACCCCGGGAATCGGTATGCGACGAAAGCTCAATGACCATTTCCGGGTAGCGTGTCATGAGTCCCTGGATGAATTCGAGGTCTGGTTCTGCTTCTGGTTCAATCTTGTCGCTGTTGAAAGCATAAAGGATATTTTCCAGCACGAAAGGCTCTTCCCTTCTCAACACCTCAACCACTTCGCCGGGCACCAGGTCCAATCTTTCGTTGAAAGTTTTGGAGTCAAAAAGGCTCACCGTATTGAAGTAAGCAGTGTCAGCGTCGTAATTTTCTGTGTAACCGGTAATCATGTACGACTTGTCCAATTCGAGGGGAAAGTCAAAGTTATTGCCCGTCGCATTGGTCTTCGTTTCGATCAATTTATTACCATTATCTGTCACCTCGTAAATTTCGAGGGTTACATTTTTCAACGGATCCTTCGTTTCACTATCGTAAGTCATAGCCACCAGATCAGCCGTGATTTTTTTCAAACTCACATTGTAGATGTCGTTGCAACAAGTTTTACCGTGGAGTGAACGTGCGCCCTCCGCAATCCGGTTGGAAGCCAGCGCTCCGTGGTAACCCTCTTTATCCAGCATAAAGTAGAGATCGTCAACACTCGAATTGAAGGGTTTACCCATGTTTTGCGGCTTGCTCCACCGGGTACCGTTCCAGTCGCTCCGGAAAATATCATAGCCGCCGATACCCGGATGCCCTTCAGAACTGAAATACAACACACCATCCCGGTAGAAAGGAGTGTCTTCGTTGCCTATGGTATTGATTTGAGGTCCCAGGTTGACCGGGTCACCAAACTGCCCACCACCTTTATAGGTGGCATAATAGATATCGTAACCACCTTCACCGCCCTCCATGTCAGAAACAAAAAAGAGCACCTCCTTGCCAAACAATTCTCCAACGGCAGGTGATTTGGAGAGGAAATCACCATTGACACTTGGCAGTTCCTCTGCCGGCCCCCAGACACCACCGGCACTTTCACTCATGTAAATCTTACTGGTAGTCAGGACAGAGCCAGAGGTTTCAGCACGGGTGAAAAACATTCGCTTCTCATCCGGCGATAAACGTACGTTGGTATTGTAATAACCAACTCTGTTGATGTTTTCGCCAAGCACCTCTCCTTCCGACCAACCTTTATCGCTGCGGGTGGATTTATAGATTTTAGCAAACGATTCCTGGTCTCCTTCTTCCAGTTCAATCACTTCATCAGAATTCAGGCTGGAGTAAAACAGCGTCTGATTGTCGTTGGTCAGGTAGGGCGAGTATTCAGAAATCTTGGTATTGACGTTTTTCCCACCGTGGGTCAGCGAAACCTGCTCATCCTCCTTTGCCACCAACGCATATTCACAACCTACTTTTTCCAACTCAGCCAACTCTTTACGAACCGGGTCTTTGGTGTATTTGAGAAATTGGTCGAACTCGGCGATGGCCTCTTCGTATTTCTCATTCATCTTTAAAGAACGGGCATATTCAAAGCGTTTTTCTTCGGGTACTTCCTTGACTTTCCGGCTCTTCCTCAACGCCCGGCTGTACCACCTTTCCGAATCACGGTAGTCGCGCAGCATATAACTAAGGTCGGCAAGAATAATGGTCAGTTCCCGGTCTTTTGACTCTTCGTATGCCTTTTCGTACCATTCCAAAGCACGGTAATAATCTTTCTTTTCCATTTGATTTTCGGCTTCAGCGACCATCATGGCGTAAGTGGGCCGGTTGAGTGGTTGGGCGAATACAGACAGACCTGACAAAAGAAAAACGAGTAAGATTATATTATTTTTCATGCTATTTTATAGATTGAGTTGAAACGTTTAGTATCAAAACGCAGCAGAAACAACGGGATTGTAAAACAAAAGATTTTGTTATTACTCTAAACAAAAGAAATCGTATCTGATCAAAGGTGCGGACACAAAATGGCCGGCTTCACATCGGGCTTCTTGAATATCTTGCCGATATAATAAACGGCAATTTCAAAGCCTCCCTGCGAACTATTCACATCACTCAATTGGGATAGGGTAATATCGTATGCCAATTGAGCTTTTATATCCCCATAATCAATACCGAGCAGCACCTGGCCGGAGTCAGCCACGCGGTATCCGAGCCCAAAATTCAGCTGAATATTTTTCTCCGGCTTGAGCATATAACCTGTCCAGCCGTGCAATTGAATCTGACTATCTGTGCCGATATTTGAAAAATACACCTCGGGTGTGATCGACCATTTGTCGTCCATTTGATTACGAAGCTGGGCATGGGCAATTAAACGAAGGTTGAGGTCTTCCTGGGAAGAGGAGAAGTTAAAGTCACTGCCAGGAGTCGTGATGTGACGGGTTGAAAAGCCAATATTAAAATCTGTCTTTTTGTTAATCCTCGATTTTAACATAATACCAGCGTTGATGTCGTTAAAATTAGGCTTAGTCCCGCCTCCGCCACCACCACCGGGGCCACCACCGGGCCCCTGGTTCGATCCTTGCTCAGCTATGACGTCTTCTGTTTCGGGGTTGAGTTCACCTGCTTGTCTCATGGCTATTTCATCTCCCCACCTAAATGTGTTTTCGAAAGACCGACTAACCTTTCCCCATTGAACTCCAAACGAGAATACATTTTTACTTTTTTTATCCATCGCCAGGTGGAGGGAGGCCGATAATTGCCCGGCAGTCATTTTTAAGTTTCCGTCGCCGGCAACATCCTGAAATACCAGGAGCCCTGCTCCCAGCCAGCTTCTCTTGCCAATCATAATGACAGGTGCATCAACAAAGACTGTTGGCGAGGAATAAGCCGCACTTCCGATGGCAGTACGGGCCTGGTCACGATAGAGACCACCGATTCTGAATGTACCTTCGTAGGCACCGGCAAAAGCAGGGTTCATGTGAAGGGGGTTCATATAAAAGAGCGAGTTGTGCAAATCCTGAGCAAGGAGGCTTGTACCTCCTATCAACATTACAACAACGAATAAAAGAGTCTTTGTCAATCTCATATTAAATTATTTGAAATAGAATTAGGATCGAAATCAAGAAGCCCGAAATTAGGATAATTTCGGAAATAACAACAAAACGAGTACGCAAGTTAGTCCTAATATACTGCGTCCCAAACCTCTATTAAGTGCTTTTTGCACATATCCTGACATTTCACCGCAGGAATAGATGTGTGTGGGTTCAGAGGGTTGCAGCCTGGCTGATCGCATCTGTGTTCTGTCGCTGCATACACGCAAAATGAGTTTTGGGGCATTGCTTGCAACCAATCTTCGAACAGGGCCGGCACGGGAGTCCGCTGATTTCAAACCGCACTTCCCGCCCCCTCGGTGCCGATCCAAAATATGGTGCCATACCGAATGCAGGGACAGTATTGCCCCACACCACGATGATTTCTTTTTGAAAAGCAGCGGCAATGTGCATCATGCCCGTATCGTGTGCAATTACCTTTTGCGAGGCTCGTATCATCTGGGCCGACTGGTGCAGGGTCAGCTCGCCACAAAGGCTGACCACGTGGCTGCCAGAAGCTTTAGCAATCGCTTTTCCCTCCGCTGCCTCATTTGCGCCGCCTAACAGAATAACCGGTGACTGTATCTTTTGGCAAATAGCAATACTCTTTTCAATTGGCAGGCGCTTCGTCTGGTGTGCAGCACCAATGGCAAACACAATAAATGGCAAACCCGGATTTGTCCCGGGCGGCATTGGAGGAAGATCGTCAGGTATAAAATATTCCAGGCCTTTCCCGTCATTTACTATACCCAGTGGTTTTACCGCATCGAGATACCGATCCACGATATGGACTGATGGTAAGCGGTTGATCCCGATATTCACCAACAACCATTTTTTAACATTTAGCTTGTCGAACGAATAAACCTTACGCCGCAGTGCTAACCGCACGTGCCAACTGCGAAGGTTTTTGTGCAAGTCGATGATGGCATCATACCTCTCCGTTTTCAAATCGGGCAATACCTCCGTTATTTTTTTTTCTATTGTGAAAACTTTACTCAAATGGGGATTAGCAGCGAGCAGGGGAAGAAACTGCTTTTTGGTCAGGAAATGAACCTCTGCCCCTGATTGATTTTTCAGGCACCTGATGACCGGTGTCGTCAGAACAATGTCGCCAATTGATGAAAAGCGGATGAGAAGTATTTTTTTCATGTCCGGAAAATGGACGCAAAGATAGTGGTAATGAAAACTTAAAACGGAGAGATCAGGGGTTGACCGCGACCAGATCGTCGGCCGGAGCAGAAAAGAGCGGTTTGGGCCGGACAAGGCAGAAGTCTTCCAGCTCCTCTACAGAACCCTGAAAAACATTGAAATCAACAGGACCTTCAATACCCTGTAGTCGGCCGCGGTTGCCATATTGCCAGAAATGCCAGTTTTGATTGGAGTACAGGCGGGGTTTTCTCCAGGAAGTGTACCTGGCTATCCAGATCGGGTAGCCTTCATAATGCCCGGCGAGGTGATCATTGAAAAAATTCTGGTAGGTGTATATGATCGGCTTGATTTTAAAATGATTCTCCACGATGTGCAGCCATCTGTCCACCTGAGCCCGCAGCACCTCCGGCGATACATTGTCGGTCACTTCCAGGTCGAGCACCGGGGCAAAATCTCCGTCGCCAAGTTCAGCCATCTCAATAAAATTGGCTGCCTGCATCTCCGCAGAGAGGGTTGGCCGGAAGAAGTGATAAGCTCCCCTTTTTATGCCGGCTGCCTTCATTTTTACCCAATTTTCACAGAAAAAAGAGTCCTTGTAGGTTTCTCCCTCTGTGGCTTTGATGAAAGCAAATTGAATATCCTGACTGGCCACTTTGTCCCAGTCTATTTTTTTTTGATAGTGAGATACGTCAATCCCATGCACGCTGTAATCCTTCTTGCGAATGGTCTGTTCATTGCAAGCAGAGAAAAAAAGGGAAAATCCCAGCATGATGAGAAACGGCTTCATGGTTTATTTTTATTCTGAACTAAATGCGAAAGGGGAACAAAAGTTCTTAGGTTCACAAGAACGGTAAAAATATGTGATAGTTTGCCTTAAGGAAAAGATATTTAAAATTCTGCCACACAATAGCTGCAAAAATGTCGCCGATCAGAGTGAAAAGGGGGTAGGTGCCGGACAGTGTACCACCTGTGACCCACCGTCCAACACCTTTATTTTTTACTGTTCACTGGCAATCGGGCTACCCAGAAAATAATGTACTCTCGTCAACCATTTAGAAGTATCGGGCTGTGTGGCCGGGTCTGTTATATATTCTTCCAATACCAGCTGAGAGGGCTCCAGACCATTATCGTTAAAGTAATCATCCATTGCATAATGTGCCTCACCGACACCTTCATAGTCGCCGAAATAATCGATCGTTAAGCATTGCCCTTTGGGCACTTCAACCGGTTGTATCTTGCCGGACGGTGCAGGCTTGCCACCCTTGACAGGTATGGCTGCGGCCATATCAGCAGTCCCGGCTTCCTCGTCCCATTGGTAGTAGATACCACAGGGCATGCCATCCATCTCTAACTTTTGGGTTCCAACGGCTTCCATAATTGCACCAAAACTTTCGGCGTAAAAAGCCGACATATCAGCGAATTGAACGGTTTTCCGTACTGCCAGATAGGACTTACCGGGCCATTCCATGGTTTTAACGGTAAAGCCCCGATAGGTTTTGACGGCTGATTCTTCTTCGCACATTTTTTTAAGGTTGGTCAGGCCGGCATCGAACATTTGCTCGATTTGTTTTTTCATGGCACCACCGGTAAACAGGGATATGGCATTTATCGGGTACGGCATATCGAAAGCCATGCCCCAGGTAGTTTTGGTAGCACCGTTCTCGCCATCTTCCAACTTAAACCAACCTTCTCCTCCTTCTTCTCCATCAAATACCAGTGCCGCCTTTTGCCAGGTTGGAGGAGTGCTTTCGGTAATGGTCATGCTCCCGTCACCGGAGTTTTCACTGGTCCAGGAATAAGAGGCACCAAGGCCAGTTGTTGTTTCCCCGTAAACCACTGCCATAGTGGGATCTTCTGCTTTCCACGGACCCCACTCTTCCCACGATCTTATATTGTCTATTTTTGAAAAAACAACCTCCTTAGAGGCATCGATTTCTGCAGAACTTTCAAATTCAAAATGGGTGGGCTGGAAGGCACCGATAATAAGTGCAAGGGCAAGCAAGCCTACGAGCACAAAGCCGAGGATTTTGACGATTTTCATAGTTTAATGATTTAGTTAGTAAAAATAAAAGTTTTGAAAAACATTGTAAATATACCTAAAATAAAACAAAAAGTATTGAAAATGCAGTTTTATTCTTCGCACAAAATGACTCTTATTGTTCAACACTTTTTCGCCCCGTCTTAGCGATCCGTTTTTACAGGAAATTCTTTTTTGGAATGATAGAGAGCCTAAAGAAGGAAGGGTGGAAGCAAAAAGAATAAGAGGAGACAATTGTTTTGAAAACAGTTATTTACAAGTCAGATAAAACTTGTCCATTTCCCGATGGAAGGCAACCAGGGTATTTTCAGAAGCAAATTTGGAGTTTTCTATATTTCCGTAGATGGTGAATATTTTCTCAATGACCGGCATGGGGACTTCAGATTTTAAAGAGAGCTGTTTTTTAAACTGATCATTCAACTCTCTGGTTGACAGGTGATAATGCTCCCGCACAAATCCCAGAAACAATTTCATTTTTTCTAATGCCAGTTGCCGGTGGTTGCTTTGGACGAAGTACAAGCGACCAATCGTTTCGATAAATTCCAGAGAAGTGTTTTCGTTTTTTCCTAAAACCGGAATCATGCGTTGGCGGCGTTTTGCCCGGAACAATAAAAACAGCACAGCCATACCCAACAGCAAATACCAACCCCAGGCAAGCGATGGTTGGGAGAGGACATATTTTAAGGGGCTTTGGCCGAAGCCCCGGTTTCGACCAGGAAATTCAAAACTCCTTTTGGTAGCATCCCACAGCACCGGCCCCTTTTTCAAATGGGACAAAACCTTTTCTGCGTACTCCCTGCCGGGGCCCTGAACAATGTGGAAATTGGTAAATACCAGTGGCGTGGTGTGCAGGTAAAAATGGCCTTTACCATACTTTGCCATGGCAAAATTTACACATGAATCCCCGATCGTCCCCAACGAAGCAAACTCATCCTGATCTTCACAAAATATTTCGTTCGGCAAATGATCCCATTCATACCGGACATTCTTGTCACGGATTCGAAAATGGAAGACGTAGTCGTTGGGAACCTTGAGCTTCGGATGGACAAAGTTGAGCTCAGCGAGGGTGTCCATGAAAAAATAATGCTCATTATAACCGCTGTGAAATCCTGAGTCACGATGATAGGTCAGGTCAATGCAATACTCATGGCTGATAGAATCCAGCAAGTCAGGTGAAAGATCGGAGACAATGATCATGGCGTCATTGCCACGACTGACGAACTCCAGCAAAGAAGCCACCCGCAGAGAGTCCATCCACAAATAAGGTCCTAAATAAAAGTAGGTGCCGGTCGTGTTGTCGTTTTGCAGTTGAACATGGAGGCTGTCGGACAGCTTTTCTAATCGTTGCCCGGGAAAATAATCATCCAGCAACCTATAAATTATGGAGGTACCATAAGGGCTATCCGCATCGTTTCGATAATGCTCCCGCCAGTCATGCCCACTGCTACAACTACTCATGCTCCAAAGCGCCACAGACACAACAATAGCGAAGGAGAGGTTACTTATTCTTTTTTTGCAAAAAAGCATTTCTCGTTTTTATACGAAACAATTGTCAGGAACAACCGAAGCGGCGCTTTACCATGCCGGCCTTGCCTGCCATACCTCAGGATAAACCCAAAGAAACACTTTTTTCTAATTTTTCCGATTGTTCAGACCCCAATAGACGAGCATTCCATTTTGCCTGTTTCACGGTATGATTACGTACTCACTATTGGCTGACAATGAAAAAATACCTAAGCCATTTTCCACATTGCTGTGAATGATGACCGGTTCGGCAAAAGGGTTGTCATCGGCATCATAGCTGAGGGAAACTGAGCGCTCATAAAAATACCGATCCCGGCTAATTGAACGAAGCCTGACGATGATCCTGGTTTCCCCATTAGGATCAAAATATTGCGGATAAAAACCCACCCGCCAGGAGTGTTTTTTTCCCGCAAATGAATCATCCTTTAGCAACAGCGTATTGCCAATATCTTCGGCCAATGGGTCGAGGCGATGCAAATAAACCTGATTCAACCAATTGGCCGTGGAGATCGTAACGGACACCTCGTAGTAATTGTCAACGCCGGCGGGGTCTTCAAATTCAATGGTGATTTCATCCACCCTTTCCCCGTCCAGGTCCAGCGCCCCTTCCGGCTCGTAGGTTGCAGAGATAATGGGAACCAAAGGCGGCATCTGTTGGGTGGCTTCAATGGTTGCGTATCCTTCAGCACTGACCTTCAACCGGTACTCAGCCGGGTCGACTGGAAAAGGGCTGGCCAACTCTTTGGTGTAAAAACCATCCCGGAAAAACGGAAGGGTTTCCATTAGTTGACCATCTCGGAAAAGCTCCACCACAGCGTTTTCAATCAGATTAGCCGGAGCATTGTCCAATATCCCCTGGCTGTGTGTCACATACACCCAGGCAACGGAGTCGCCGGCGTTCAACTCTGCGGTAATGGCCAGCTGCGGGGTATGTTCCGGCAGATCTATTTCGATGGTCTGCTCGAAAAAGTCCTCCCCACAAGCACTCAGCAACAAGGAAAAGAAAAGGAATATTAACAGGTGATATGGTTTCATGATCGTATTTATTTATTGCATGGTTTAACTGAAAAGCTCTCTCCCGGAAAACTTACAGCAGAGCGCGTTTTTTGTCAAAACTTAAAATTGTAGGATACCGAAGGGATAACCGGAAAGAGGCTCACCTGCCGGAATGCACGGTTGCCTTCTTCATCACTGCCATCATAAATGTAATAGGGATTGGGGCGGTTATAAGCATTGTAGACCCCGATAACCCAGACCCGTTCGTATCTTTTCTTCTTTTTGTGAAATTCAACACTGAAGTCAAGCCGGTGATAAGAGCGCATCCGGAAAGCGTTTTTATCACCAATACTTTCCAGCTCCCGGGTGTAGAAACCACCATTTGCCGCATCGTAGATAACAGGGGTATCGTAGCGATAAAGGGGTAAGGTGATCGCATTGCCAGTACCATAAACCCACGTGCCTGACAGTTTTATTTTTTCCGAAACCTTATGCGTCAGGACCAGCTCCAGATCGTGGCGGCGATCGTATTTAAAAGGATAGGTTTTTCCGCCGTTGATGTCGGCAAAGGTGCGATTGGTCCACGAGAGTGTGTAGCCGAGCCACCCGGTTGTTCTGCCTCTTTTTTTCTGTAGAAAAACTTCCGCTCCGTAACTTTCCCCTTTTCCCTGGGTGACCTTATCCTGCCAGTCGTTTTCAAGCCCGAGAAAACTGACACCTTCTTTGTACGACAGGACATTGTCCATGCGTTTGTAGTAGCCTTCGATACTGAATTCGTACTCCTTCCACAAGGTTTTGGCGATGCCGATAGCCGGTTGCCAGGCAGTCTGGGGCCGGATGCGCCTGGTGCTTGGCACCCAGAGATCTGTTGGCAGGCTGAGGCTCTCATTTGTCAACAGGTTGATGTATTGAGCCATGGTCGAGAAAGAGGCTTTGATGGCCCAGTCGTTGTTGAGGAGATAGCGCAAACCGATACGGGGTTGTAAAGAATGGTAAAAAGCTCCTTCAACAAAAAAGCCGGAATAATGCAGCCCAAGGTTCATTTTCAGTGCGCCTAAGTTAATGTCATCTTCTGCATAGACTGCAAACTCAACGGCTTTTGTATTCGTGGAGCCAAGCGTTGTATCTAAAACTTCGCCATCAAATTCTGCCTTTAAAACAAATGCGCCCGGCTCGTAAGTATGGTGGGTGATCCCTCCTCCGAAACGGATGTAGTGTTTAGGATTGGGGATGTAATCAAAATCCACTTTACCCGCCCAGTCATAGATGCCGGAGAAATACCGGGCAGCATACGAGTCTTTATCTTCCCCATCCTGCTCCTCTACGCCAGCGTTGAAATCAAAGCGGAACCGGCTATGGGTCAGGGTCGTATTAGCAAACAGCTTGTTGCTGATCATGTAATTCCAGCGAGCGGCAGCGGTAATATTTCCCCAGTCGATACCACCGTCGGTGAGGTAGTAACCGTCGTTAAAATTTTCCCGGTAACGAACGCCAAAAACATCGGCCCCGCTGTAGGCACTCAGAAACAGCCGGTGTTTATCGTTGAATTTGTGATTGATTTTCGCATTGAGATCATAGAAATACATCCGCAACTTAACCTCCTCATCCTCTGCTGTCTGGGACTTGATGAGCGGCTTGAACAACAGATCGGCATAGGTACGGCGACCTGAAACCATAAATGAAGTTTTGTCTTTAACGATTGGCCCTTCCAGTGTCAGGCGGCTGGCAATCAGACCTATCGCCCCTTCTCCGTGAAGTTCCTGCATATTTCCTTCCTTCATGTTGATCTCAATAATAGAAGAAAGCCGGCCACCGTAACGGGCCGGAAACCCTCCTTTCGTCAGGGTTACGTTTTTAATGGCGTCAGAGTTAAAAACAGAAAAAAAGCCAAGCAGGTGAGAAACGTTGTAAACGGGCACGCCATCCAGAAGGATCAGGTTTTGATCGGGGCTTCCGCCACGAACATATATACCGCTCTGGCCTTCTCCTCCGCCCTGGATACCGGGCAGTAATTGCAGTGATTTCAGCACATCCACCTCCCCCAGCAATGCGGGCATACTTTCTATTTGTTCGATGGGTACTGATACCCTGCTCATTTGAGTATTGGTTTCAATTCTTTCGAGTTTTTCAGCAACGACCTCCACTTCCGTCAGTTCAATGGAAGAAGGCAACCGAAAAGAGATGGTGGTATCCCGCCGGAGAAAAAATTGTCTGGTCAGGGTCTGGTAGCCAATGTAAGAAGCCGTCAGCCGGACAGAGTCGGAAGGCAATGTCAGGCTAAAAAAACCATAGGTATTGGAAACCGTACCTTCCAGGGATTGTAAGTCGAAAAGGTTGGCTGCGATGAGTTTTTCGCCGCTGGCCGCATCTTCAATATATCCACTGATGGTATAAGTGCGCTGTTGAGAGCTGGCGAGTACAGGGAAAAATAACATCAACCACAAAATAAGAGCATGTCGAATAACATTCATAAATGATATTTCTTTTTGTGTTCAACAAAGTCAACTGGTGACCTCCGGATTCGTCAAACTTCAAGGAGCGACGTTACGACCTGAATGTTGTACAAATCAATAAAAAAAAGTTGAAACGATCTCTGAGAAAAGTATTTTGCCACATTGACGACAATCAGGTGGCAGAAAGTTGGGCTAGCATGAAAAAAATGTTGAAAAATGCTTCCTGGAGAAGCTGCTTTGTTGCCCTGGAGAGACAGCGTCAAACTGGATGGTTCGAATAGTTGGTTTCGGCAAACAAGCGCACCATATTCAGGGCCCGGACAGCAGTATATTGGATGTTCCGCTCCCGGTCGTTTCCCAGGCTGAGTTGGAAGGCCTCTGTTTTTTCTGCATTGCCAACAGCAATCCAGATCGTACCGACGGGTTTGTCCGGAGTCCCCCCGGTTGGTCCGGCAATACCAGAAGTCGCGACTGCAATATCTGTTTTCAATAGCCGTAAGGCGCCGGCTACCATTTCCTTTACCGTTTCCTCGCTCACGGCACCAAATTTTTCCAAAGTTTCTTTTTTCACCCCTAGCTGGGCCATTTTTATTTCATTGGAATAGGAAAGGATACTACCCATGTAATAGGCCGACGACCCTGAAACAGAAGTGATCAAATGCGCAACGTAACCACCGGTACAGCTTTCTGCAGTGGAGAGGGTGAGGTTCTTTTTAGTCAGCACCTTTCCCAGCACTTGTTCGAGTGTAATATCCTCATCGGCAGCAATCAGAGAAGGAGGCAATGTGTTTTTCAACTGGTGGAAGGCTTCGTCCAAAATAGTGTTGAGAAAGGCTTCGTCCTGGTGAGTGGCCGTTAAACGGAGCCGAACCCGGCTGATGCTGGGGAGATAGGCCAATTTTATAAATGGTGACAGGTTTTCCTCGAAATCATTTACTATTTCCGCAATCCGGGATTCCCCCTCTCCAACCGTCAGCAGGGTACGGTGGGCAAAAGGGGCAGAAGGAAAACGATCCTTCAAACGCGGCAGAACCCCGTGCTCCATGATGTACTGCATTTCGTGCGGAACACCCGGCATGGAAACCAACACGGTGTTGTTTTCATCGAACCACATTCCGGGGGCAGTCCCTCTTTTGTTTCTCAGTATTGCTGCATTCTGAGGCATGAAACACTGATCCTTGATTCCCTCGGGCACCGGACGTCCAAAGCGTTTAAATATCTTTTCGATCCACTCTTTGGTATCCTGGTGAAAAACAAATCCAACCCCGTAAAACTCGGCCAACACTTTCTTGGTGATATCATCTTTGGTCGGGCCAAGTCCGCCGGTAACCAACACGACATCCGCTTTTTCGGTGGCCATTTTCAAGGCGTCGAGCATGACTTCCCGATCGTCACCGATGGTTGTCCGGCCGGTAACCTGCCCCCCTATAGTTTGCAGCATCTGAGCCATGGTGGCAGAGTTGGTATCAATGACCTGGCCGATGAGCAATTCATCGCCGATGGTAATAATGTGGATGGTCATGCTTTCGCTTTTGCTATTGGCGTTTGGCCGTCAATCTCAGGCTGCGGCCCCAGATTATGACTGTAAAAACTTAATTTCTTTCAGCCCGAAAGACTCGGTCTTTCCAGCTATCTCAACCAGCAACTGACCGCTCTCTGCCACTCCTGAAATAATTCCGCTGAAAATGCGCCCGTCGGGCCGTTGGAAAAGATTTTCAGTTTTGTAGAGATACAGAGCCTGCAGGTAGTCGTTCTGCAAAGGAACTAAATTTCCTGCTTTCAATTTTAGATAACGACTTTCCAGGCAGTGACACAGTTCGGTTACGATCTTACCAACATCCGACTCTTCCCCCAACTCCGTGCAGAAAGAGGTTGCGTTGGGCGCACTGGTCGTGAAAAAAGCCTGGTTGATATTGATCCCGATACCGACAATGGCGTGGCGGATCGCAGTGCCGGCTACGGCATTCTGAATCAGAATACCGGCCACCTTTTTCTCGTTGATATAAATATCATTTGGCCATTTGATAGCAGTTTTCCCCGGAAAATACTTTTCCACCAGATCGAAAACAGCCAGCGAAACACATTGATTCAACAGAAACTGTCGGGAGACAGAAACAAAGGAAGGATAAAGGATAATACTTACGGCCACATTTTTGTCCGGCTCACTTTCCCAGCTACTGCCAATTTGTCCTCTTCCAGCATACTGGTTTTGGGTCGAAATGACAGTCCCCTCGGGTGGTTTGCTTTTTGATAATAGGTTCAGCGCATATTCGTTGGTGGAATTTACGCTCGGCAGATCGAGGAAATTCCTTCCGATAAACAAAGTGTCAAGGTTTCTCAATAGAAAATAAGTTTGTATTTTTATATTTTAATTGCCTTGGCAGTGAGCTTTCCCAGACAATGGCAGGCACCGTCACAACAACATTAACATCGGTGCTCTGTTTTTAAAACACCCTAAGAATTGTAACTGTGCCCCCATCCGCACAAATCACAATCAGGGAAAAATAATATTTTGAATGATTTTGCAAATAAGACCCGGCCTTCGCATCATTTTGCCGATCAGGAAAGTAGTCCGGTCCTTATTTTCAAAAGTAAAAACTAAATCTAAATTTTGAGTATACAGGCAGCAGTAAAAAAGACCCCCTCTTACACCCAAGAGTTGAACGACCTGATCATTGACAGTATCCAAGATATAAAAGGAAAAAATATCCTGAAGCTGGACATGAGAAAACTTGATGATGCCCCCGCAGACTTTTTCATAATTTGTGAAGGCGACTCCAACACCCAGGTAAAAGCGATTTCTGACAACATTTACAAAAGGCTCAAAGAAGAGGCTGGACAACAACCGGCACATTCCGAAGGCAAGCAAAACGCCCGCTGGATTTGTATGGATTACTTCGACATCGTCGTACATGTCTTTTACCGGGAAACCCGCCAGTTCTATGAATTGGAAGAATTGTGGAGCGATGCAAAAATCACAGAATATGCCAACGTGGGCTGATGATTTTTAGCAGTTCTTCTTCAGACTCCGCACTTTATACATTTATGCGATAACTACAGAAAGAGAAAATCAAAAACGATTCTTTGCTTTTTTTGTTCTTATGCAAATTGATGTCAACGTAAAACAGTAGATGGAAAATAACAATCAAGATAATAATAACGAGAACAGAAAAAATGATAACGACTCAAAGTTCAATGCCTATTGGATCTATGGGGTCGTTGCTTTGTTTTTGGTTGGCCTGCAATTTTTGCCAATAGCCGACACCGGCAACGAAGACATAACCTACGAGCGGTTTCGCAAAATGGCCGAAAACGGCGATGTCAGCAAATTGGAAGTCGTAAATGACAAGTATGCCTACGTCTATCTGAAAGAAGGAGCCCTGGGCAAACAAGAGCACGAAAAGGTCTCTAAAAATGGTTTTGCCAAAAACCGCCCTCATTATGTTTTCAATATTGGCCCTCCGGATTATTTCGCCGAACGACTCGAAAAGATGAACAACAGTTTGGGCGAAGACCAATCTTTTGTGGTGAGTTACGAAGAAAAAACCAA
>JBFIJS010000006.1:0-20588 GCA_041600595.1 Saprospiraceae bacterium
GAGCAGTTGGCTGCCTCAATGATAAGGTGAAATTTCCGGCCCACATGAATCAGTGAAATTTCAAAGAAACTTCTGTTACACAGTATTTAATTATTTATCGCTTACTTATTTTATTGAGTGAAATAGACCGTTGCCTGGAGCATTTATGCCGGCCCTCTGTGAAGTTTCTTTTTGCGGCGTGTTTGGTAGCCCGGCCCTGGACCCGCTGCCGCCACATTCGCCAGCTGGAGAGCTTCATTTCCTGGCGCATCAGTTTGATCACGTCTTTTTCCGGCACGCCAAATTGTTCTTCGATAGCATCGAAAGTCGTCCGGTCTTCCCACGCCATTTCAACAATGCGGTTAACGTCTTCGTCGGTCAGATTGTATGCTTTTTGAATGCTCATGCGGTCTAAACAAAGATGTGGCAACTTTGTTTGGATTCCAATTTTGAGGAAGATCATGAAAAAAGAAAACCTGCCCGAAAAAATATGCCCGGTATGCCAACGTCCCTTTAAATGGCGAAAAAAATGGGAGCGTAACTGGCATGACGTCAAGTATTGCAGTGAGCGGTGCCGCAGGGCAAAATCCAATTCCAATCCTGGTTCGCAACCTGCCGAGCCTTTAATAATCAATAAAAAATGAATACACTCCGGTTAATTTTAGGAGACCAGTTAAATAGTCAACACTCCTGGTTTAATGAAAAAAATGATGACGTTATTTATTGCATGTTCGAAATGCGCCAGGAGACCGATTATGTGGTGCATCATGTGCAGAAAATAATTGCTTTTTTTTCGGCGATGCGGGAATTTTCGGAGGAACTGAAAGCCGCCGGCCACCGCGTGGTATATTTTAAACTGGATGATGAAAAGAACCAGCAGGATTTAGCAAAGAATATTGATTTTCTTATTAAAAAACACAATATAGACCGGTTTGAATATTTATTGCCGGACGAATACCGGCTCGATGAACAGTTGAAAAATATCTGTCAGAAATTAACCATTGAATCAGCTTTTTCTGATACGGAGCATTTTATGACAACTCGTAAAGAGTTAAGTGATTTTTTTGGAAAAAAGAATTATTTAATGGAGTCTTTTTACCGCGATATCCGCCGGCGTTTCGATATCATGATGGATGGAAAGGAACCCGTGACAGGCCAGTGGAATTACGACGCGGAAAACCGGAAAAAAATACCCAAAGATCACCGCCCGGTAGAGCCTTATGTTTTCAAAAAAGAAGTCAATGATATTTTTAATTTAATTAAAAAAGAAAATATAAAAACCATTGGCCGGGTTGATCCCGATCGTTTTTTATGGCCAACCAACCGGAAAGAATCGCTCGAATTATTGGAATATTTTGTCAAAAAATGCCTGCCTCATTTTGGTGATTTTCAGGATGCCATGACGCCCAATTATTGGTCGCTTTACCACTCCAGGATTTCTTTTTCCATGAATGCTAAATTAATTTCCCCGCTGGAGGTTGTGCAGCGGGCGGTGCAAGAGTGGGAGCGTAGAAAAGAGGAGATTTCCATTTCTCAAATAGAAGGTTTCGTGCGGCAAATTATTGGCTGGCGGGAATATATGCGAGGTATTTATTGGGCGAAAATGCCGGAATTTTCCCAGCTTAATTTTTTTGAAAACGACCGGAAATTGCCTGGCTGGTTTTGGACAGGGGAGACAAAAATGGCCTGCCTCAGGCACGCCATCAACCAGTCATTAGACTTCGCTTATGCCCACCATATCCAGCGCCTGATGGTGACCGGCAATTTTGCCCTGTTGGCCGGCATTGATCCGGACGAAGTGGACCGGTGGTACCTGGGTATCTATATCGATGCCATTGAATGGGTGGAAATAACCAATACCCGGGGCATGAGTCAGTTCGCCGATGGTGGGATTGTTGGTACGAAGCCTTACTGTTCTTCGGCCAATTATATCGACAAAATGAGCCATTATTGCAACGGCTGTTTTTACAATAAAAAAGAAAAAACCGGGGAAAAAGCCTGCCCGTTCAACAGTCTGTACTGGGATTTTTATGACCGTAATCGTGACAAACTGGAAAAGAACCCCCGGATCGGCATGGCTTACCGGCTGTGGGATAAAATGGACGGCGGGAAGAAAGAAGAGATCCTGAAACAGGCAGAGGCAGTACTGGCTGGAATGGAAGATTTGTAAAGAGCGAGAGCGACAGTCCGATTGCGGGCATTATTCCTCCTCCCGCAAATAAGGTCGCAATAAATCCCGCAGCACCCGAAGCGCCTTCCCCATTTGGTGCTCCACGGTTTTTTTTGAAATACCCATTTCATCCGCAATTTCCTGATAACTTTTTTCTTCAAAACGGCTGAGTTGGAAAACAGCCCGGCAGCGGGGAGGCAAAGTATCGACAGCTTGCCGAACCTTCTCCTCCAATTCGCCGTGGAGGAAATTTTGTTCGGCATCCCGTTCCTGCTCAAAAGGGGTCGTGGCAGAGATTTCTTCGTAGGGCTTGTTTTTTTTGCTCCTGAGCCAGCCGAGGGCCTCGTTGATGGCCATGCGGTGCAGGTAGGCACCGGCCGAAGTGGTAATGGTGATGGATTCCCTTTTTTCCCAAAACCTGATGAAAACCTGTTGTGCGAGGTCTTCCGTCACGCCACGCTCTCCCACCAGGCGATGAATGGTGCCACAGACCTGCCGGTAGTGCGCCTCAAAGAGTTCTTTTAGCACTGCTTTATCGTTGGTCATTAATCGTGTGGTCAGGTCTTGCAAGGGAACAGTAGATTGTCAGGACTTAGAGGCTGGAACGAATCTGACCAGAAATGGCTGCGGCCTGTTTTTGAGTGGCTCGCTGGCGTTCCCCCTCTTAAAAAGGGCAATGATAATCAATATTCACCCAATGGCAGATATTTAATCCCCTCTGCCGGCTCAATAATTTTTAATAAGGCTGCGTTTTAGGATTTTCTTCACTAAAATTTTTGCAAAATGAAAACACTTGGAAACCTGGCCGCTATGGCCCTGGTCCTCTTTTGCCCGTACGCGAGTATGGCTACACCTATTGTTTTGGAGGAGGCTCTGGCAAAGGGCTACCTCGAATTGGATGTCTCCGGCAACGGCGGCTATTTTGGCGAATGCCTGAAAATTAAGCTAAAAAACCTGCACCGGAAAGACCTGGAGGTAACCATTCCGGCGGGGCAGATCTTTGTGGCCGGGGACAGCAGCCTGCAGAACCTGATGGTGGCCAAAGAGGAGACGCTCCTGGTCGAGCAGGGAAAGGTACGGGTGGCCCGCCTCCATACTTTTTGTGTGGAAGCAACGGACGGTTCGCCCGGAGAAGGCACCCCGTTCCGTGTCGGGAAAATGGCCGTCGGCAATTTGCTGGCCTTCGCCCAATACCTCAGTTTGGAAAACCTGTATCAAAACGCCTATGCACAAAATGCGGTCTGGGCCGTCAGTGACGACCAGCGGCTGGAAGGAATTGGTGATCCGGCGTTAGGCAAGTACGTAGCCCGTTTGCTGGGTAAGCCCGAGCCTCAGTACCATGTGCAGTACCGGCAGCCCGATCAAAGCCGCCTGTTGCCGGGATCGCCGGTGCTGGAAATGCAGGAGGCTCTTTCCATGAACGGGTTGTTTTATTACACCCTGACGAGTGACCGGCTGGTCAATTTTGAGCTATACAATGAGGACGGAGAAATGGTGCATGCATTCACCAAAAACCGGCAGCAAAAAAGAGGCTACCACAAGTTTCGGTTTGAATTCAAGATTTCCAATTTGCCGAAGGGGAAATATTTTGCGAGGCTAACCAGCAGGGGAGAGACGATAGAGGAGTTGCCGGTGGAATTTTAAAAAGTCAGCAGTTGGTTGTCGCCGGGAAAAGCGACAACCAACTGCTGAACGGTGCTTATTCAATCACAATCTTCTGTACGGCCATCCCGTTTTCAGTAACTACTTTCAGGAAGTAGAAACCTGCCGGGATATTGCTCACGTTGAGCTGTACATTTTGTCTGCCAAAAGCATCGAAAGACTGGGACGTCACTACTTGTCCATTTATCGTCAGGAGGCTGAGGTTGAGTTCCTGCTGGCGCTCACTGTTGACGGAAATGTTCAGGAGTTCATTTACCGGATTAGGGTAAGTGGAAATGGTCACGTCTTGCAACGTCTCGATGGTGTTGTTAAACTCGGCGGATTCAACAATGGTACCTTCTTCGGGGGCTACGGTGCAAACATTGTCACCCTCGGCTGTCGTAACACAAACTTGCCCGTTGTACGACAACATATCCTGGTATTCCACGTCGTCGATCAACCAGCCACCGTTGGGAACGCCATTGCTTTCGTTGGTAGCAAAACGGAAACGGACGTGGACGGTTTTACCGGCCCACGGGCTGAGGTCGATGTAAGTAGGGATGTATTCATCTCCACTGTTGCCGGAGAAACCAGCCAGGTTTGGCACCACAAAAGTTCCATAGTCAATCAGTCCGGTGTAACCATTTCTGATCATCCGGTCGGGCACCTGCTGCCACACATCATCGTTTACATCTTTAATGTCAACGACGCCACCATCGAAAGTGGTCTCCGTATTGAATTTATGCCAGAAACGGAGCACAGGCTTGTCGCCGGTTACGGCGAAACCATTATCGGCCATTTGCTCGATGTAGGCCCGGCTTTCTGTTTCAACGTTTTCCATGTACCAGGCAAAATCACCGGTGTAACCACCAAACTGATCCGTCACGTACCAGATGGCGTTGGTCGTGCCACCGAGGAAATCACGGCCCCAGTTGTCTTCGGCAGCAATATCGTCGATGCCATCGAGCCACATTCTCTTGGACCACTTGTCGGTGGCAGTGCTCAATCTGTAAGTGATGGTTTCAGTCGAGCCGAAAGGCATGGCGCCAAGATCAAATACCAGGCTGTTTCCTTGAATATCGACCGGCATACTGGCCGAGCCGCCGATGAATTCGGTGCCATCCGGCAGTTCGTCTTTTACTTCTACACTGGTGATAGGATCAACTTTACAATTGCTGACCACGATGGTGACTTCAATTTCATCACCGGCGTTGATAAAGTCTGTAACTGATTTATCGATAGTCAGTTTGTTGCGGCATTCACATGGAACGTCGAAGGCTTCCACTTCATCGCCTCTGACGGCAGAAGAACCCTGGCTGGCGCTGAAGCCAACGCCCCGGCGGGCAAATGTTTCCCAGATCAGACACTGGTTGGCACCGTCAAAAAGTTCCAGATCGGCGGCGAGGATAGCATCCCGGCCATCGACAAAGCCCGGCGCACAAACTTGATTTTTCATTCCTTCAAATACCAGTCTGATGGCCATGTTGTTTCCACCGGTACCGTTGTAAACGTCTTCATCCCAACCGTATTGATCGGAGAAAGCCCAGTACATGTCCCAAATCATGGTACACCAGGTGGCACCCACACCGTGAGGAACTGATTCTCCGGGGATATTGCTATAGGTTAATGGATTGACGTTCATGTCCGTTGTGTAAGGGAAACGGCGGATACCGCCTCCGGTTGTTGGGAGTCCATCGACATAGTTACCAATGCCGCGGGGCATTTCACCGGTGTCGCCAGGGCGGGCGGTCGTGATCAGTGCCATAAAGTCACTCCATCCTTCGCCCATTTGCTCGTCGCCGCTCAAACAACCGGAATTGCCAGAGCCACCGGTCAGACGGATGGAAATACCGTGACCATATTCGTGAGCGATAACGCCGTTGTCGAGATCAGAATCAAACTGTGCCGGGCCCGCCTGTACAGGCAGCTGGAAAGTAACGATGAGACCGTTGCCCGCAAACTGGCGGATAGCCTGACAATCGGATGATCCCATGAAGATCGTCGGGATTTCTACCTGAGCACCGGAAGCACCTGGTGCCATACCGATGATGCCATCTTCGAAATTGCAGATGATGACCCCGATTGCACCTTGATTCTGGGCTTGTAGTGCTTTGAAACCAAATTCACAACCACCCCGGTCGATCAGGGCAACTTTCCCTTCGATATCGTTTCCGTTGATGATCGTTTCGCAGCCATCGGAAGGCAGTGGCTCGGATACTCCGTCGTCGATGATCAATACTTCTCCCGTTACAGCTACATCGCTGATGTAGGCACCGGCTCCCCAGTTGCCTGCGGAGGGTGTTCCGAAGGTATATCCGCCGGCCACCGAGGCTGGTTCGTCAACTCTGAAGGCGCTGCCTCCAATGTCCCAACGGAACATTTGCATACGAGGATTGGAACCTTCCGGAGGCGTAGAAAAATTGGCATTATTGGTACCACTTCCATCTTGTGCTTCGGCATTTACATAGTCACCGCCGACTCCTTGTCCGGAATAGTTTCGGGCTTGAAAGTTTCCGGCGGCTTCGTCGAAACCATACAAGGCGGCTACATCGTGCATGATGTTGTTCATGTAGAAGAGGTTGACGACCGCCGCATCAACGTACGAAAATGGCTCGGCGCTTTCATCGAATGGAAAATCGAAAACGAGGTCCGGGCCGCCATCGGGTTCATCGCCGATGGAGAGATTTTGTCCGAGGCTGTCCTGGTAAGCATGGACATTATTTCCTCTGGTAATGGTGTATTCGGGTCCGTCAGCACCGTCAGTATCGTGCCAGCCAAAAGGGGAGGCAACGAGATTGTGCGGATCTTTAACCATTTCGCGGTCGCCGTGAATCGGGCTTTCCGTCGGGATGGGCCATACGTTGTAGGTGGCTCCGGCCAGCATACCGGCAGCACTGGTTTTATCTGTTTTAGCAAAAGAATGCTGATGATCGTGGCTGGTACAACCATCGTGTCCTGTCCGCAGGAAAGAGCGGCCATCTACCTGGCAGTAAACGGTCCAGTTGGTTTCGTCCAGTACTTTTCCGGTCACCGCATCCACCCTTGAATCCCACATATCGGCGGTGTTCACAGGGTAAATGGTGATATTCCACGCCAGACGAACTGCCTGATCGACGATCTGGTAGCTCAGTTTGACGATGATGTTTTCGGTAGCCAGGTTTCCTTTTTCAAAAACAAAGGTGTTAGTGCCACTTTGCTCCAACAGCCGGATTTCTTCGGATGACAGTCCGAGATGAGCGGCGAGTTTTTCCAGGGCTTGTGCTGCACTGATAACAGGAATGGTGGTGTTGAATTTCTCGGAAATGCGATCAACGAAACGGTTTCCGGAAAAAAACACTTCCCCTTTTTTGTTGATGTTCAGGTTGAGAATAGCATTGTAAACCGGGATTCCATTGTACTGTTGGTTGAAGTACACCCGGCTGATACCTGTTTTTTTGTCCGTGTAAGAACTGCTGACTGCCATGTCCTGAATGTCGCCGGAGGTTAACCCCCACTGGTCGAAATTCGTACGAACATACTGGTTAGCAATGTCGAGTGGCGGTGCGACCTGAGCCAGCAGGGAGGTGCTGACGAGGAAAAACGCCATCAAAAAACTAAATTGGGTACGGTTCAAATTCATACTAGATAATTTTGATGAAGATAGAGCCTGAGCAGGAAGTTGAGAAAAGCAAAAAGCAAGCAGACTGATTTGGTCCACTGCTTTTGAACGAAAGCTGATCTGCTGAAGTAAACTTTTTGAGCTCCTCAGAAGTCGCTGCGCAGAAAGTTTTCAAAAATTTATTTTCCAATTCTTAATAATGGGGAGCAAAAATAGTTTATAAAAGATAGTTGGTAAAATAAACGGCGGAAAATACAACGGGCACGACAATTTCAGTTTTGTCTCCCCGGTCTGAGGCACAATTTCTTCTAAAACGCAGCAATCAGGGGGTAAAAAGGCTCTGAAAATGAATGGATTATTCCTCCTCCTCCTTTTTCGACGGCAATTTTCCGATAGGTTCAAAGTAGTCCCGTTGTTGTTCGGCGTCTTTTTCGTAGGCGCGGATGACCTCTTTGACCAGGCGGTGCCGCACAACGTCGTCCGCCGACAACTGGATGACGCCAATACCTTCGATATCCCTTAAAATATGAATGGCTTTGCGCAACCCGGAAAGCACGTTCCGGGGCAAATCAACCTGCGAAAGGTCGCCGGTAATGATAGCCTTGGCGGAAGGTCCCAGGCGGGTCAGGAACATTTTGATCTGGAGGGAAGTCGTATTTTGAGCTTCATCAAGGATGATGAACGCATTGTCAAGGGTGCGGCCCCGCATGTAAGCCAGGGGAGCAATTTCGATCACCCGCGTTTCCATAAAATACTTTAGTTTTTCAGCCGGGATCATGTCGTCGAGGGCGTCGTACAACGGGCGCAGATAGGGGTCGATTTTTTCTTTCAGATCGCCGGGGAGAAAGCCGAGGCTTTCGCCAGCTTCCACTGCCGGGCGGGTAAGAATGATTTTTTTGACCATTTTGTGCTTCAAAGCCCGCACGGCGAGGGCTACTGCCGTGTAGGTTTTTCCCGTGCCCGCCGGCCCGACAGCAAACACGACGTCATTGGCTTCGGAAGCATCGACGAGGAGCTGCTGGTTTTTGGTTTTGGCACGGATGACCCTGCCGGCATTGCCATGGACGAGGATTTTGGACGTGTTCTTGTGCAGGTGGTTTTGAAAAGGATTGCCGTTTTCTAGCAGCAGTTCTTCTACCATTTGAGTGGACAGCTCTTTCCGTTGCTTGAGCATACGGATCATCTGTTCAAATTTGCCTTTGGCCGCCTGGGTGTATTTTTTTTCGCCGATCAGCTTCAGGTTTTCACCCCGGGCCGTTATCGAGACATCGGGGAAGGCTCGGCGCAGCAGGTTGAGTTTTATATTGTTTTCTCCGTACAGTTCGACAGGGTCTAAGCCCTCTATGGTCAGGATTATTTCGCTCAAATTGAAATAGAATTTAGTAGTTAAATGGTTTGATAGCTAAATGGTTGGAATTGGAACCCCGAGAGGCCACGGTAATTGGGGTGCGAATACGATTCCACCGTTTAATCAATTAGATTTGCGTTGTAAAAATAAAGAATTGTTGTTAACTGCATTTTATTATTGTTGGTTCAATTTTTTTTCAGGAAAAATTAGCCATGTTCCGGCAGAACTGAACATTTTAACCTTAAAATTTTATGATGAAACCCGTTACACTGACAACTGACTTTGGTTTACAGGGCTACTATTTAGCGGCTCTCAAAGGAGCCATTCTGGAGGCTAATCCCGGACTGCAGATCATCGACGTTACCCACCAGATCAAGCCATACGACATTGTGCAGGGGGCTTATGTTTTGCAGAACGCCTACCATCATTTTCCGGAGGGCACCATTCATCTGATCAGTGTGGACAACCTGTCGGCGCCCTTGTCGCTGATTGCTTTTCAAAAGGACGGGCATTTTTTCATCGGACCGGACAACGGCATCTTTTCCCTGGTTTTTGACCAACTTCCCAGTGATATTTATCGGTTGGAGAAGATCAGGGGCGACCATTTTCCCCTCAACCCCATGGCGGCACAGGCCATTGCTCACATTACCAGCGGCAAACCACTGGTCGAGATCGGGCTGCCGGCCGGCGATACCGAAGAGCGCTTTGCCCTGCAACCCGTGATCAGTACTTCTCAGATCAGGGGATCGGTTATTTACATCGACCATTACGAAAATGCAATCGTCAACATCCGGCAGGATTTGTTCGAAAAAGTGCGGAACAAACGCCGCTTTAAGCTATTTTTCAAACGCCACGACCCGATCATTCAGCTCAGCAGCAACTACTACGAAGTGCCCATTGGTGAAACACTCTGTCTTTTCAACAGCGCCGGCTACCTGACCATTTCGATCAATATGGGCAAGGCCGCCAGCCTCCTTGGCCTCAAAATGGATGATATGATACAAGTTGACTTCGTTTGATCCGGCAGGGTAGGGGTAAAAGAGGGTTGCTAACATCTCTTTCAGGCCAGCCTGACCGGCAGTACAACTTCCCATGTCAACTGGTCGTTCTGTACTTTCACGGCCGCAAAACCAATCTCCGGAAACGGGTCCGTTAAATGCTTTTAATGTCCAAAATATACCGCTCTGTCCTCAGTCTGACCTTGTTCTTCATAGGATCGGCCAGTCTTTTTTCCCAAACCTTGACGATCAAAGGTGTGGTGCTTGACGCGCACTCCAAAGACCCGATCCCGTTTGCCAATATTTACCTGAAAAAAGACCCCACAAAAGGAGTCTCGGCCGATTTTGATGGCATCTTTGAAATTACCTTCAAAGAACAACCCGACGTGCTGGCCGCATCCGCTCTCGGGTACGATGTGCGGGAATTTCCATACAACGGCCAGTCCGAATTAAAAATAGAGCTGCTTTCTTCCGCAACAGATTTGATCGAAGTGGTGGTGAAGGCGGACAAAGAAGACCCTGCCTACGCGCTCATGCGGAAGCTGGTCGCCAACAAACCCAAAAACGACCCTTTTGCAAAAGACTACTATTCCTGCGAGGTGTATAACAAAATGGAGCTGGACTTCATCAACATCACCGAGGAGTTTAAAAATATGAAACTGAACAGGCCTTTCCGGTTTGTTTTCGAACACATCGACAGCCTGTCGGAAGATGAGCCCTTCCTGCCCATGTTTATCACCGAGACGCTTTCCGACTACCATTTTCAGAAAGACCCCAAACGTTACCGCGAAGTAATCAAAGCCGTGAAACTGGTGGGGGATTACGAAAACGAAAGCGTGGGGCAATTGGTCGGAGTAGCCAAACAAGGACTGAACCCCTACGACGACTGGATGGATATGGTGTCCAAAAAATTTATCAGCCCGGCGGCGGACAACGGTGCCACTTACTACCGTTTTTACCTGACCGACTCGGCATTTATCGACAAAAAATGGTGTTATCAGGTGCAATTTTTCCCCAAACACAAAGGGATGAACGCCTTTAATGGCGACCTCTGGGTGCACGACACCACGTTCGCTTTAAAGCGTATCAAGTTGCAGCTACTGGAAGAAGGGCATTTGAACCACATCGAAAAACTGACACTCCTTCACTCCTTTCAATGGGTGGGCGACTCTATCTGGATGCCCGAGAGGGATAACATCCTTATCACGACCAATACCCTGACGGAGGCCTTCGTTCCCTCTTTTTTCAAAAAACTCAACGAGGCTGCCCCGGGCATTCAGGCAAAAAGGACCACGACTTACAAGGACTATGGATTTGTGCGCAGGCAGACCAAAGAAGAAATGAATGTAAGCCAGGTGGTAGCTCCGGAGGCTTTTGATAAAGAGGAGAGTTTTTGGGAAAAAAGCCGGCATACGCAGCTGGGCAAGAATGAGCAGACCGCCCGCTTTTTGGTAGATACCATTCAGACACTGCCGGTTTATGAAGCGTGGAAGCGAATCTCAACAACGCTGTTCACTGGCTTTATGTGGGGCGATTATGTGGACATCGGCAATATCTATTCTTTCTTTTCTTACAACGATATCGAAGGATTCCGCACAAAATTCGGTCTGCGGACAAGCACCGAGGTCAGCAAAAAATTCCTGGTTGGTGGGTATGGGGCTTACGGTTTTGGTGATAAAAAATTCAAATTCGGCGTGGACTTCGAGTACGTTTTTGATACCAAAAACTGGACAACACTGCAAGTAGCGTATCTCAACGATTATTTTCCAACCCCCAATTTCAGCAAAACCTTCAGCGTCGGGGGCGATGGCATTGCCACCAGCTACTTTGCCCGCCGGCGGGGCATTCCCTTTAAATTGCTGGAGGTAGAACATTTGTCCGCTACTTTTTTCCGGGAGTTTAAATCCGGTTTTTCGTTTCAGGTTGGTGGTGTCCAGCAACATTACCGGCCCACTTTCAACTTTTCCTATAAAAGCGATGCCGAAACGACCCTGACTGAATATTCTTCCACGGAGGCATCCTTTCAGGTCCGGTATGCTTTCGATGAGCAGTTTATTGCCGGTTCCTACGAACGGTTCAGCCTGGGGAGCCGCTATCCGATCGTTTCGCTGAAATACATGCAGGGCTTCCGCAATAAGACATGTGGTGGCGACACCGACTTCAAGCGGTTGGAAATGCAGGTGAGCGATATCATCCGCTGGGGGGCAATCGGTTATACCAACTGGCGCCTGATCGGCGGGAAGATTTGGGGAAATACGCCTTACCTCAATATGTTCATCCCCGTGGGTAATGAAGGTCTGATCATGAACGAACGTGGTTTCAACCTCCTGACAGAGTACTCGTTTGCTGCCGACGAATACGTTTGGGTAAATTTTGACCATCATTTCGACGGGTTCCTGCTGCAGTGGGTGCCTCTTTTCCGGAAAATGAAAATACGGGCAGTGGCCAACGTTCGGGCCATGATCGGTGAGATGTCGGAAGAGAACCGTCTCTCTAATGCCCTTAACCTTTTTGAAAATACCTCCCCCGAAGACATGGTTCGCATCGTGGTCCCCAACCGCACCCCCTACACCGAAACCAGCTTCGGCATCGAAAACATCCTGCGTTTTTTTCGGGTAGATATGATCTACCGGGTTAACTATCCCGACCTGCCATCGAGCCGGTGGGGTATCCGGGCCGGGGTGAATTTTACCCTCTGACCGGTTGTTCTCCAAAAGTGTGTACACTCCGGCAAGCCAGTGTAAGCCTGCCGGCAAATAATCCGAACGTTGCTTTTGCCGGTTCGAACGGCCCGGCGTCGGACCACAAAGCCGGTTGTATGGCTGTCCGCTCCGGCAGTTTCGCAATGGAATACCCGGTAAAAAAAAAGGCACACTGTTGAACGGAGCTCCTTTCCTTTCCTGAACGAAGTTTCTGCAAACCGGTGCTTTTCCATTGATTGACAGTGACTTGCAGGCGAAAATGTGCCCTGCAGGGCCGGAAAAAAAAGGCGAGTTGAAAACATTTTACCGGCTCGCTGCTTTTTAGTCCTTTATGTCCAGACCCCAACAGTTAAGGTATATTAAAAAATATTCCTTTGCTTTGCCAAACATCCAGCCGGGTGTATTTGTCCGTATGTGTCTTACGAGCAAATGATTTTTAATTTCAAATCACACCTCATGTCAAAGGAGAAAGAGCATTATTTCAGCAAAGACGAACTAAAACAGTTTGGAAAAATAACGGAGTTTCAGGAACAGATGGGCAATGATTTTTTCAAATGGTACGGCAACGTCATGGACGAAGGCGCCCTGACCAAAAGGGAAAAATCCCTCATTGCGCTGGCCGTAGCCCACGCCATTCAATGCCCGTACTGCATCGATGCCTATAGCTCAGATTGCCTGAAACAAGGCTCTGATGAAGAGCAAATGATGGAAGCTGTCCACGTCGCAGCGGCTATCCGGGCCGGCACCACCCTTGTTTACGGCGTACAAATGATGAATCACGTAAAGGAAAAAACAATGTGATAATTAATGGTGAATGGTCAATGGTGAATTTTTTGCACCATTCATCGCTTACCATTTCACCCCTGAAGTGAATCCCAGGCAAGACATTCATCATACATCATTCACCACTCACCATAAAAAAATGGCCATACATCAGAAAAGTAAATCCCTGGCTTCGAGGGGCAACGACTTATCGAGCACATTCTATCAACTGGAAGTATTGAACGGGCACGAGGCGATAGAGGCTTCCTTTCCTTCTTTTGAAGAAAAGGTTGACAATCTCGGCATGCAGCCATTGAAGCCTTCCGGTATCGAAATTTTTCAGTTGAACATCGGCAAGCTCTGTAACCAGACCTGCGCTCACTGCCATGTGGATGCCGGCCCGGATCGCAAACACGAGCAGATGAGCAGGGAGCATTTGGAAAAATGCCTGGCAATTATTGCGGCTTCGCCAAATATTACCACCGTGGATATTACCGGTGGCGCTCCGGAGATGAATGTCAACTTTCGCTGGTTTGTCGAAGAGTTGAGTAAACTGGGAAAGAAGGTCATCGACCGCTGCAATCTGACGATCATCGTTGCCAATCCAAAATACCACGACCTGCCGGAATTTTTTGCCAAACACCGGGTCAACGTCGTCTCTTCCCTGCCTTATTACAGTAAAAACCGCACCGATGCCCAACGTGGTGACGGGGTTTTTGAGGACAGCATTAAAGCCCTGCAAATGCTAAATGCGGTGGGTTACGGGCAGGAAGGTACCGGACTGGAGCTCGACCTGGTTTACAATCCTTCAGGTGCATTTTTGCCCGGAAGTCAGGTCTCGCTGGAAGGCCAGTTCAAATCCCAACTGAAGCGCCGGTATAATGTGGATTTTAACCACCTCTACTGCATTACCAACCTGCCGATCAGCCGCTTTCTCGAATATCTTTTGGAAACAGGGAATTACGAAGAATACATGCAGCAATTGGTGGATGCCTTTAACCCCGGGACCGTGGAAGGGTTGATGTGCCGCAGCACCATCTCCGTTAGTTGGGATGGATACCTCTACGATTGTGATTTTAACCAAATGCTTGACCTGAAAGTGGCTACGGAAAACTCTCAGCACCTGGACAATTTTGACCTGGCAGCCCTCAATAAAAGATCCATTGTCCTGAACCAGCATTGCTACGGATGTACCGCCGGGGCCGGTTCGAGTTGTGGCGGATCGATCGAATAGCCCGTAAGAAAGGCTATGACCAAAACGGCCTTCGAAATATCTGACAAAAAAGACAATGAAAGCGTTATCCTGCCTGGATAACGCTTTCTGTTTTTTACCAAGCTTTCAGGAAAAGCACGTCCTCTTCGCCGCTTGCCGGTTCCTGTCCCATCTTTTTTTTCAAAAATATTTAGTGAAAAATATTTGGAAATGACCCCTCCTCCCAGCTTAACTTTCCCGCTCATTTAACGACTTCCATCCATGCAGCCAGCAGTCTTTATGCTTATCGGTTTTTGCAATGGATTTCCCTACCCCGCCCGGGGCATCGAAACACAACCTTCATTTCTTTCACCTAACAAAATTAACTGGATGCCATGTATATCCTGATGATCGTTTTCTTCATTTTGGGCTATTTCCTGATAGCGATGGAACATCCTCTCAAACTGGACAAGGCGGCCTCGGCCATCCTCACCGGTGTCATCTGCTGGACGGTGCTGGTTTTTGGCAAAGACACGATGCTGCCGGGTGTTTCTCACGAACAGTTTGATGCGGCCCTGCTGGAACACGTTGGCGAAATTGCCGAAATCCTTTTCTTTCTGCTGGGGGCCATGACCATCGTGGAATTGATTGATGTCCACAATGGATTTGAAGTGGTTACCAACCAAATATCCACGAAGAAAAAAATCAGGCTGATCTGGATCATCAGCATCGTTACCTTTTTCTTCTCGGCGGTACTCGACAACCTCACCACCTCTATAGTGATGGCGGCGTTATTGCGCAAACTCATGTCGAAGCAGGATGATATCTGGATTTTCGGGGGAGTAGTCATCATTGCCGCCAACGCCGGCGGCGCCTGGTCGCCCATCGGTGATGTGACGACGATCATGCTCTGGATCGGTGGGCAGATAACGGCGATGAACATCATTATGAAGGTTTTCCTGCCGGGTTTGGCCTGCCTGCTGGTGCCCTTGCTCATTCTCACAACCTACATTAAAGGCAACGTGCAGCGTCCGGCCACCGTAAATGTGGAGCAGGAGCACAATAATAAGATATCCAGCTTTGTGCAAAAGTTGATTTTTTGGATGGGAGTCGGAGGCTTGCTGTTTGTTCCGGTTTTTAAAAATGTGACCCATCTGCCGCCGTTTCTGGGCATGCTTTTCAGCCTCGGTATTTTATGGACAACAACAGAATTGCTGCACCGGAGAAAAACCGAACGACACCACGAGAACTTGCTGGTTTCCAGCGTCATCCGGCGTATTGATACGCCGAGCGTGCTTTTTTTCCTCGGAATTTTATTAGCGGTGGCCAGTTTGCAGACCGCGGGCCACCTCTCCCAACTGGCAACGGCCATGGACCATACCTTCGGCAATATTTATGTGATCAACACCCTTATCGGGCTGCTTTCGGCCATTGTGGATAATGTGCCACTGGTCGCTGGTGCGATGGGTATGTACAGTATGGAAACTTATCCGGTTGATCATACCTTCTGGGAACTGCTGGCTTATTGTGCGGGGACAGGTGGTAGTGTGCTCATCATCGGTTCAGCGGCCGGGGTGGCGATCATGGGGTTGCTGAAGATCGATTTTATCTGGTACGTTAAAAAAATCAGCTGGCTGGCACTGGCGGGCTACTTGGTCGGCATTTTCGTGTATTGGCTGCTGAATGCTTAGTCTGCCCGATGGGATAGGGCAAGCTGCAATTTGGCAACGAGGTAAGAATACCTTTTTCGCTGAAAATAAGGAGAGGTGGATGAAATGTTTCACCCACCTCTCCTGGTATCATTTTATTCGGCTCAACCGAATTACTGCTGCACCACCAATTGCTTCGTTGTCATTTCTCCGTTTTCAAAAAGTGAAACAAGGTAGAGACCGTTTTCAAATTGACCATTATTAAGGTCAATGGTCAGGCGGTCGGTTCCTTCTTCCAGTACTCTTTCAAAAACTACTCTGCCTAGCAGGTCTATGATGCGCAGGGTAGCTGCCGGAGTTGTGTGGGCGATGGTAATCCGCACTTCCGAACGGGCCGGATTAGGCGACATTGTAAAGCCACTCTCGGCAGGCACGACGTAGGTGATGTCGGACAACTGTTCTGACTCGTTGCTTCCAATGAGTGGAGCGGGCAAACAGTTGAGATTGATTTCGGAGACACTGTTGCAGCCTGTTTTATTAAAAAAAACAACAGTCGAACCAGTGACCCCGCCATTGACCAGATTGTAAGCAGCGCAGCAATCACTCAGGTTGAAATTGTAGTACATATAAAACGAGCTGCCAACATTGGCTACATTATTTAACCCATTCAATGTTTGTAATTGGTTGTTAAAATAGATCGTCAGAGTACCTCCGACGGTAGCAAGGTTGTCCAATCCGGAAAGGTTGGTCAAGCCGGTATATTGAATAGCCAGGTTACCCGTCACGGTTTGCAAATTCGTGAGCGGCGACAGGTCGTTGATATTCATGCCGGAGATCGTCAGGTTTCCGTTGATCGTTTCGATGCAGGGGTTCCAGTTGTTTATTTGAGCCTGACTCGTTAAATGGAAATTGCCACTGACCTCCGCACCACAGGTGCCGAACAGCGTAAAGGGAAATCCCTGTGGTGTGTAGGTGCCATTATCCAATACCGGATTGAAAGTGTTGCCGTTATCCAGCGATTGTAGCCCATTGCCAGTGGTAGTTTGTCCGGTGATCGTGATCGGTGGTGCCCACGGTCCGCTGTAATACGGGCTACCTCCAACTTGCCACTCCAGCCAGTAGGTGCCTGCCGGAAGGGTCGTTCCAACAGATACCTGGTTTATCATGACCGGGCGGTTTGTATTGTAACCGGATTCCGTATCCAAAACCCGGTAGGTATTCGACCAGGTGCTGGAAAGGAGGCGGTTGGTCGAAAAATCACCAAATACGATGGATCCTCCTCCCCCCGGCATACCATCCCAAATACGCAGAAATACCTCCGAAATGGTGGAAGTCGTGGGAGAATATGATTGATAGGCATACAGACTGACTTCATCAATAGTCCAGTTACTACCGGCAGGAATGGTAAAGTCATCAGCAATGCTGTACCCATATCCAACCTGATGGCCGAAGCCATAAATGTTCATGCCCAAATTTGTTTGTAAGAAAGATTCATCGACGCCGCCCGCACCCGTGCCATAACTGTTGATCAATGGCCCGTTGTCGTATAGTTGTCCGGACAGGGTCGAAGCAGTGGCCGTGAGCAGCAAAAGGCCTGTGAGTATTTTTCTGGTTGCGCTTGCAAACCTACCGGGAAGAGACGGGATGACTGCTTTTGGTCGGCTAACGGAAGAAGAAATATCTTCAACCGGATTCAAGGTGGAATAAGTAAACATTTTCATAAAACTACTTGGTTTGGTTATAAAATAAAGTGTGAGCCAGCAATGGTATTGGCCATTGAACTCACATGTTTTCCTGTTCAGTTTTTCTTTTACTGCCGACGTTGGAATATTGAAAAAACAGGGGATGCAGGGCAGCTTTGACTGGTTTGCTCCTGTTTGTTATTTGGTAAGAAAAATCAGTTGATTGGTATGAAATCAGATTGCGGGAAAGGAGAAGGTTTCGAAGTTGATAATCAATGATGGCTATAGTGCCTGATTCTCAGGAGGTAAGACATAGAGAAATGAAATTGGTCATTATCGGGAAAGCAAGAAACTTGTATCGGCAAAAAGGCAAGAACCTTACCATAGCAAAAAGCTTCTATATGTATGAATGCCTGGCCACCAGGGATACGAACTGAAGGTAAACTGATGTGCGCCCGAGGCGGCCAGCTGTTGCCGGGACTGGTCCGCTCCAAAAACGCTCCAAAAAACTCCGTTACATAAACCGATTCGCCAGACCTCCGTTTTTCTTACCTTTGCAGACTTTTTCTATAACCCTTTTGCCGAAATAGTTAATCATCAATACTGTGTAATTTAAGTTAGTTTAAAAAATGCGGCGCAGGAAAAGTCGCTCTTTTGGCAACACCCGGAAATCCCTTTGGGCCTAGCAGTCTCATGCCTCAAAGCGAAGTGAATCATCCGGCCCACTTGCATGTAAGAAAAATTAAAGAAAATTTAAATTACACAGTTGACTTTATTCGAAATTGAATTCTCAGGACATAACTTGTTGATTATCAATATGATGATTTGTGAAATTTGTCTTTTCGAATAAGGTATAGTATTAATCATTAGTCATTAAAAAAAGATGTTTCCAAAATACGACGTCATAGTAGTGGGTGCCGGCCACGCCGGATGTGAGGCGGCCATCGGTGCCGCCAACCTTGGCTCGAAGGTGTTGCTCGTCACCATGAATATGCAAACCATCGCCCAGATGAGCTGCAATCCCGCCATGGGCGGCGTGGCCAAAGGGCAGATTGTCCGGGAGATCGATGCATTGGGTGGCTATTCCGGCATCGTGACCGACCACACGATGGTGCAGTTCCGGATGCTCAACCGTTCCAAAGGCCCCGCCATGTGGAGCCCGCGGGCCCAAAGCGACCGCATGCTCTTCGCCGCCAAATGGCGCAAAATGCTGGAAGATCATCCGAATGTGGATTTCTGGCAGGAAATGGTCACGGGCATTGTGGTGAAAGATGGCCGGGCCAGAGGCGTGTACACCGGCATGGGCCTGGAAATCGAAAGTGAAACCGTCGTATTGACCAATGGCACCTTTCTCAACGGCCTCATCCACATCGGCGAAAAGCAGTTTGGCGGCGGCCGGGCAGGAGAGAAGGCGGCCAAAGGAATCACCGAACAACTGGTCCAGTTAGGTTTTGAATCGGGTCGTATGAAAACGGGCACCCCGCCCCGGGTGGATGGTCGCAGCCTCGACTGGGACAAAATGGAATTACAGGAAGGAGATTCTCCCGCCGGTAAATTTTCCTACACTGACACCCCCGAACTTAAGAAACAACTCCCTTGCCACGTGGCTTACACGAGCCAGGCGGTGCACGATATCCTGCGCACGGGCTTCGACCGGTCACCCATGTTCAATGGCCGGATACAGGGTCTTGGGCCTCGTTATTGCCCCAGCATTGAAGATAAAATTGACCGGTTTGCCGACCGGGACCGTCACCAATTGTTCGTCGAGCCGGAGGGCTGGGATACGTGTGAGATTTATGTCAATGGCTTTTCCTCTTCCTTGCCGGAAGATGTGCAGTTTAAAGCCCTGCGGAAAATCGAAGGGTTCGAAAATGCTAAGATGTTCCGGCCCGGTTATGCGATCGAATACGACTTCTTTCCCCCTCATCAATTACAGTTGTCGCTGGAAACACACCTGGTGAAGAATCTCTTTTTTGCCGGACAAATCAACGGTACTACAGGCTACGAAGAAGCTGGTTGTCAGGGGCTGATGGCCGGCATCAATGCTCATCTGAAAGCCAACGAACAGGAGCCGTTTATTCTGAAAAGGTCGGAAGCCTACATCGGTGTTCTGATCGACGATCTCGTGAACAAAGGGACGAAGGAACCCTACCGGATGTTCACCTCCCGTGCCGAATACCGCATTTTGCTGCGGCAGGATAATGCAGATGTGCGGCTTACTCCACTCATTTGGCAGTTGGCAGGGGGCAGTTCTCAGTTGGCAGTTGGCAGCGGGCAGTGGGCGGGTGTGCCATTGGAAGCGTCGCAGATGGCAGAACGGATGCAACGGGTCAACGAAAAGGTGGAAGCCGGCAAAGCGATTGATAAATTCTTCCGCGAGTATTCAATCACGCCCGATCAGGTGAATGGCTTTTTGGAAAGTAAAAACTCAGCCCCCATCAACCAGCAAGTTAAACTGCACGGACTGCTCCTGCGCCCCAATGTCGGTATGAATGAATTGCGGGAACTGCTGCCCGAGGTAAATACTTTTCTCGAGCCGTTTGCCGAAGAGTTTCAGAGCAACGCAGAGATCAACATGAAATACGAAGGCTACATCCGCAAAGAACAGGAAATGGTGGACAAAATGAACCGCCTGGAAGAAGTGCGGATCCACGATGGATTTGATTTTCACCGGTTGGGGGCTATCTCTGCCGAAGCCCGGGAAAAGTTGACGCAGGTTAAACCCCGAACCATCGGTCAGGCCAGTCGCATCAGTGGGGTGACCCCCGCCGATGTATCGGTTTTGCTGGTACACATGGGACGATAGTGCGACCTGCACCGCAGCCCGGCCACAGCATAGGTTAAGGCTGCCTGCCTCACTGTTCTAC